>SXJH01000109.1 GCA_005779435.1 Nitrosomonas sp.
ACGGTCGATGTAGGTTTTATCGGCTCCGGCCTGTTGCGCGTATTCGGTCAAATAAACCCAGCCCGTTTCGTCGACCGAACCGATGGCAAACTCGGGATTGCCCGGTGCGCGCAGCTTGCGCACCAATACCACATCCATTTCGCCGCGCAACCGCTCGGCGATCACTTTGGCCATCGGCACCGCGCCTCGCGGAATCGCCAGAATCAGCGGATTTCTGTCGCGATAAGCGGATAGTGCTTGCGCCAGCTTATCGGCAGCTTCGTTTCGATCTGCAAACATCATTCCCTCCCTCGGTTCATAACGACATGGTGTGCTGAATCAGCGGACGCAATTCCTGAATCGAACGGGTATTCAGCACATCGTTCTTTTCCAGCCAGCCGCGCCGCGCTTGCCCGACACCGAAGCGCAGGTTGGCAAAATCGTAAATGCTATGCGCATCGGAATTGATGCTGATCAGCACGCCTTCTTCCTTTGCCATCCGGCACTGGGTATCGAGCAAATCCAGCCGCTCCGGATACGCGTTCAATTCCAAAAAACAACCGCGTTTTCTGGCTTCGCGGATAATGCGCAGCATATCGACATCGTACGGCTCTCGCCGCTGAATCAAGCGCCCCGTCGGATGTGCCAGCAACGTGAAATGAGGGTGCTGCATCGCGCGCAGGATACGCTCGGTTTGCTTGGCACGCGACAGATTGAAACCGCTATGCACTGCGCCGACCACCATGTCAAGCCGCTCCAGTACGCTGTCCGGTAAATCCAGATTACCGTCTTCCAGAATATCGACCTCGATACTCTTCAGTAACGTAATGCCCTTCAATTCGGTATTTAATTGATCGATTTCATCGCATTGCTGCAATAGCCTCACTGTATCCAAACCATGCACAAACGACAATTTTCGCGAATGTTCGGTAATCGCAAGATATTCCAATCCTTGGGATAAACCCGCCAAAGCCATTTCGCGCAAGCTGTTATGACCGTCGGTTGCCTGGGTATGCGCATGCAAATCGCCACGCAAGTCACTGCGTTCGATCAACGTCGGCAATCGGCCTGTTTTTGCGGCAGCGATCTCGCCGCAATTTTCCCGCAGTTCGGGTGGAATATACGCCAAGCCGACGGCAGCATACACCGACGCTTCGGTTCCGCCGGCAATGCTCGTTTTATCGCGAAACACGCCGTACTCGTTGATCTTCAATCCCTGTTGTTGCGCCATATGCCGGATCGCGATGTTATGCGCTTTCGAGCCGGTAAAATAATGCAGCGCCGCACCGTAGCATTCCGCTTTAACCACCCGCAAATCCACTTGCAAGCCGCAATTCAGCACCACACTGGCGCGTGTGATGCCCGCCGACAGCACATCAGCCACTTCGTCGTAATTCGTAAATTGCCGCACCGCTTGGTTTGCATCCGCTGCAGCGGCGGTGACAAGAATATCGAGATCGCCGACCGTCTCGCGCATGCGCCGGTAGCTTCCCGCCGTGATAACGTGTGTTACGCCTGGAATCGCTGCAAGAAATTTTTCCAGCGCTTCGGCGTATTGCGCCGCCACGACGAGTTTGAAGCGCCGCACCGGATCGGCGTGCGCTTCGATGGCTTGCAAGATATTGTTTTCGGTCTTCTCGCCGAATCCCGGCAAAACCCGGATCCGCCCGTCTCGCGCCGCCCGGTACAATTGCTCCACCGTTTGCACATCGAGATCGTGATACAACGCTTTGACGCGCTTCGGCCCCAATCCGGGGATTTTCAGCAATTCGGCAATCGCCGGAGGCAATTCGGTATGCAATCGGTCGAGCAGGCTGCAATGCCCGCTCTCGGCGATTTCCTTGATTTTTGCCGCCAAATCGGTGCCGATTCCCGGCAATTCGGTCAAGTCCATGCTTTGCTGCAATAATTGCGATACCTCCTGCGGCAACTCGCTGAGCATGCGCGCAGCATTCCGGTAAGCGCGTATGCGAAACGGATTGGCACCCTGAATCTCCAGTAAATCGGCTATTTCTTCAAAGATAGCCGCAATATCGGCATTATGTTTCGGCATATATACCCCCGTTTCGCACTTTACTGCGATTTTGTCATCGATAGAATTGATTTATCGCAATAATCGTTCAGATAAACACCTTTCAAGTTGCAAAGTCACTACAATAAAAGCAACTGCACTTAAGAACATAGAAAAATGAGCACCTCATATTTCGAACATGACGCCGACATCGGAATTATCGGTCGCGGGCTGACGATCGAACAATCGTTTGAGGCGGCTGCGCATGCCGCTTTTGCCATTATGACCGATTTGGAGGCCGTGCATCCCGTCGATGCGGTTATTATCGATTTTGACGAGCCGGACGTTGAGTTGGCATTGGTGGTCTGGCTGAATCAAATCTTCGGCAAAGCGCGCGAATTCGGCATGGTGTTCAGTCACTTCTACATCCGCCGCGATGGCGATCATTGGCACGGCAAAATTCTCGGCGAGAAATGGCGCGAAGGATTGGAACGCGGCGTCGAAGTTAAAGGCGCAACGTTGACCATGCTGTCGGTCAAACAAATCGGTCCGATCTGGGAATCGCGTTGCGTGGTGGATGTATGAATATTCAACAACTGCGCCAATTGCACCCCTATCTTTGGACATTGCCGAAAACAGCCATTGAGAAGCGCGCGGAGGTTTTGCTTTACGGCAATCAACTTTTGCTTGAAAGCATGGACGACAAAGTGCTGGAGCAAATCGCCAACGTTGCCGCGCTGCCCGGTCTGGCCGGTGCCGCGATGACAATGCCGGACGCGCATTGGGGCTACGGTTTTCCCATCGGCGGCGTAGCGGCGTTCGATGCCGAACAAGGCGGCATCGTTTCCGCCGGCGGCGTCGGTTTCGATATTTCGTGCGGCATCCGCTTTCTGCGCAGCAATCTTAATCTGCACGATGCAGTGCCGCTCTTAAACCGGCTGGCCGACAGGCTTTTCGCCGCGATTCCCGCCGGTGTCGGCGAGGAAGGCCATATCCGGTTGAATCCGGATCAGCTCGACCGGGTATTGCTCGGCGGCGCGCAATGGGCAGTAAAGCAAGGCTACGGCAATGCCGAGGATCTCGGCTATATCGAAGAAAACGGGTGCGTGAACGGTGCAATACCTGAGTATGTGTCTGATTTGGCGAAGAAACGACAGCACGGCGAAATGGGCACATTGGGATCCGGCAATCACTATCTGGAAGTGCAATTGGTCGAGCGGATTTACGATCAAGCTGCGGCGCAAGCATTCGGATTGCACGAAGGCCAACTGGTGATTTCCATCCATTGCGGCTCGCGCGGACTCGGACATCAAATCGGCACCGATTATTTAGTCATGTTGGCAAAAGCGGCCAGCCGCCTCGGCATTCGCCTACCCGACCGCGAACTGGCCTGCGCGCCGATCAAATCGCCGGAAGGTCGGCAATACCTTGGCGCCATGAATGCCGCAATCAACTGCGCATTGGCCAATCGGCAAATCCTGACGCATTTGACTCGCGAAACGTTCGCGGAAATTTTTCCGCAAGCGGCACTGGAAACGCTATTCGACATTTCGCACAATACCTGCAAACTGGAATCGCACCAAATCGACGGTAAAACGAGAAACCTGTATGTGCACCGCAAGGGCGCCACACGCGCTTTTGCGCCCGGACATGCCAAATTGCCGCTGCGTTATCGCGATGCAGGTCAGCCCGTCATCATCGGCGGCAGCATGGGTACCGGCTCGTACGTGCTCGCCGGCAGCATCACCAACCGGGCTTTCGCCTCGTGCAGCCACGGCGCAGGGCGTGCGATGAGCCGCAATCAGGCATTAAAACGCTGGGATGGCCGCAGATTGATTCAAGAATTGCTGCAACAAGGCATTTTGATTCGCACCCGCTCGATGCGCGGCGCTGCCGAAGAAGCGCCGGGTGCGTACAAAGACGTCGATCAAGTCGCCGCAATCACGGAGCAAGCGGGGCTTGCACGCCGGGTGGCTTTTCTGCGCCCGAAAGTATGCATCAAAGGATAGTAATAAAACACACTTCATAACAAAGAGGAGATAGCATGATGCAAATCGATTTACAGATTACTATGCGGGATATGCCGCATTCCGAAGCGCTGGAAACTCACATCCGGGAAAAAGCGGAAAAACTCGAAAAATTTTATCCGCATTTGACAAGCTGCCGGGTGGTGGTCGAACAACCGCATAAACACCAGCATCAAGGACGCATTTTCGATGTGCATATCGATCTGACCGTGCCCGGCAGCGAATTGGTCGTCAATCGCGCCGCCGACGAAGACGTTTATGTCGCTCTCCGCGACGCTTTCGACGCAGCCAAGCGGCAATTGGAGGATTATGCCCGCCGCCAGCGCGGCGACGTAAAAACGCACAGCAACATAGCGCAAGAATAGATCGGACTCTTTTCGCTCCGGCAGTTAGCGATTCGTCGGCATGGGCATTCGGTTAACACGCGGCGATGCACTGTTGATCGTCGATGTGCAAAACGATTTCCTTCCCGGCGGCAGCCTTGCCGTTCCTGACGGCGATGCCATCATACCGGCGCTGAATCGCTATATCGCACGTTTCCTGGAGCGTCGATTGCCCATACTGGCCACGCGCGACCGGCATCCGCCGGATCATTGCTCCTTCAAACCGCAGGGCGGATCGTGGCCGCCGCATTGCGTTGCCGGATCGCCGGGCGCCGCCTTTCCTTCCGCTCTGGCATTGCCTGCGGATGCGCATATCGTTTCCAAAGCGACTACGCGGGAAGCGGATGCTTATTCCGGTTTTAGCGGCACCGGCCTTCACGAACTGCTGCAAGCGATGCAGATTCGCCGGTTATTCGTCGGCGGACTTGCCACCGAATACTGCATACGCAACACGGTTACCGATGCGCTGCAATTCGGTTACACTGTCTTCATCCTTGAAGATGCAATACAGGCCATTAATCTGCAACCGGAAGACGGAGTGCTCGCACTCGACGCAATGATTCGTCTCGGCGCAAAACCCATTCGCTACGAGGAGCTTGCATGATGAATCCGATTTCCAGTCCGCTGTTGGCCGATTTATATCAATTCACCATGCTGCAAACTTATCTCGAACAGGAGATGAACGAAATTGCGGTATTCGAACTGTTTGTGCGCAAACTGCCGCCCGGAAGAAATTTCATGGTCGCCGCCGGATTGGAACAAGTGCTGGAATTTCTCGAAAACCTTCACTTTACGGCGGAAGAATTGGATTGGCTCGCAACGCGCTTCCCGCCTCATGTGATCCGCTATCTGGAACAATTTCGTTTTGCAGGCGATGTATATGCGATGCCGGAAGGCACGCTGTTTTTTCCCAACGAACCCATTTTGCGCATCACGGCGCCGCTGCCGCAGGCGCAACTGGTTGAATCGCGCATTATCAACTTGCTGCATTTCGAAACGCTGATTGCTACTAAAGCGGCACGCTCGGTACTGGTCGCACCGGATAAATTGCTGGTCGATTTCGGCATGCGCCGCGCGCATGGTGCCGAAGCCGGATTGCTGGCCGCACGCGCGAGTTATTTGGCGGGTTTTTCCGGCACCGCCACCGTGCTGGCCGGAACCATGTACGACATCCCGACCTTCGGCACCATGGCGCATTCCTTCATTCAGGCACATTCCAGCGAGAGCGAAGCGTTCGAGCATTTCGCGCGCTCTCACCCCGACAATACGATCTTACTGATCGATACCTACGACACAGAAGCCGCCGCAGCCAAGGTCGTCGCCTTGGCAAATAAACTGCAAGCCGACAATATCCGCATCAACGGCGTACGCCTGGATAGCGGCGATCTGGCGCAGCATGCCCGCAATGTGCGCCGTATCCTCGACGACGGCGGTCTGCGCGATAGCACCATTTTCGCCAGCGGCAATTTGGACGAATACAAACTGCATGCTCTGTTGGCGGCGCAAGCGCCGATTGACGGCTTCGGCATCGGCACTGCGCTGGATATTTCAATCGATGCGCCCGCGTTGGACTGCGCGTATAAATTGCAGGAATACGCGGACATTCCCCGGCGCAAATACTCGGAAGGCAAGGCCACCTGGCCCGGCAGAAAACAAGTGTACCGGCTATACGACGCGGACGATTGCTTACAATCCGACACCGTCGCGTTGGAACGAGACGATCCGCAACCGGGCGAACCGCTGATTCAGCCTTTCATGCACGCCGGTCGGCGCTTGCAACCCAAACTGTCGTTGCATGCGTTGCGCAGCCGGACGCTCACCGGCTATCGGCGCCTACCCGCTGCAATGACCGGCCTGGAAAGCGCCCCGGCTTATCCGGTTACGATTTCGGATGCGTTAAAAGCGCTGGCCGCTCAAATCGACCGGCAGTATTTGCCCGAGGCTTGATACATGCTGCACCGATACTCATTCGCGCGCCTTGTCCTGTACTGGCTGATAAGTTGTTTTCTTGCAGGGACTGCAATGGCGCAACCGATTTGCGAGCAAAGCGGCGAAACACGGATATGGATCTCACCGCTCAATCCGCAAAGCACCGGAACGATTAAGATCATGGCCGTATCCGCCGCCGCTCCGGCGGCGCAATTGTCGCTCTTTGACGATCAAGACCAAGCGATTTCGCTATCCATCCGGCGGCGCGGCGGCCCGCCGTGGAGCTTGCTTGCCGAAGTGGAAAATTTACCGCCGGGAAATTACCGTGTCTTGGTTCAGAGCAGCGGTAGCGAACCGGCGGCTTGCCGGGAGGTAATCGTCGACACTCCGGCAATTGCGCAAAGACTGCAAACCTGGGATCTTGCCAGCGAAGCGTTTTATTCCGCATGGATTGAGGAATTATTCGGCGCACCGGCGGAAGAAAATTTCAGTTTTGCTTCGTTGGAACCGGTATTGCGCAATGCCGGACGCAATTTCTTGCACAATTATCTCGGACAAAACGAAGATGCCAACCTGCCGCTGACACCCGACTGCGCCGATCTTCCCTATACATTGCGCGCCTATTTCGCGTGGAAAACCGGTTTACCGTTTGCGTACCGCGCTTGCAATCGCGGCTCGGCTAACGCGCCGCCGAAATGCGGCCCCCCTTCCATCGTGACGGAATTCATGCACGGCGCAAGCTCGCAAGCCAGTTTCAGAAAATTTACCCGGCAATTGACCGATACGGTACATTCAGGCTCGGCGAGAACCGGGATTGACGACGAATCCGCCGATTTCTATCCTATTCCGCTGCGTCGTGAAACGCTTTGGCCGGGAACGATTTTCGCCGATCCGTACGGACATATTTTGGTACTCGCCGAATGGGTGCCGCAAACGGCAGATCGTCCGGGCATGTTGCTGGCGATCGATGCGCAGCCGGACAATTCGGTCGCGCGCAAGAAAGTTTGGGAAGGCACCGCGCTGTTTGCCAACGCCGCCAATGCCGGACCGGGATTCAAAGCATTTCGTCCGTTGATTCGAACAACGCCCGGCAAATGGCGCGTGCTCTCCAATCGCGAACTCACCGGACAATCCGGTTTCGTCCCCTTCTCTCGCGAACAGGAGCAACTCGCACCGGACGATTTCTACGCCAGGCTAACAAAACTGATCAATCCCGATGGCTTGAATCCGCTGCAAGCGTACGAAACCATGTTCGCCGCCTTGGTGGAACAAATCGAAACCCGCGTCAATTCGGTTGACAACGGCGAAGCCTATATGCGCAACAACCCGCGCCGCGCGATCCCGATGCCGTCCGGGGCGGCGATTTTCCAAACCGTCGGTCCATGGGAGGATTACGCCACCCCGTCGCGCGATATGCGGCTATTGATTGCGATCAACGTATTGAATGATCTGCCCGATAAAATCGTGCGCCATCCGGAATTGTTCGTGCTCGGGGATAAAAACCCGGAAACAATCCGCTCCGAAATCAAGCAACGCCACACTCAGCGGACTTGGGAACACAGCATTCGCTACACCCGTTCGGACGGCAGCGAATGGGAGCTTCCGGTCGCTGAAATCTTGCAACGCAAGCCGCAATTTGAAATGGCGTACAACCCGAACGACTGCATCGAAATCCGCTGGGGTGCGCAACCCGGTATGGAAGAATTCACCCCCTGTCACCGTTTTGCACCCGCCGAGCAACGCGCCAAAATGGAACAATACCGAATCTGGTTTCGCGAAGCCCGAAGGCCCTCTCAATAAATATAATCTATAAATCAATTTATTAGGAATAATATTTTTTTGCAGTAACAATTTCTCAAAAACAAAAAACTCCAAACCAGCGCTTTTTTTATTCATCAATTTTATAAGTAATAATTTACATCCAATTGA
>SXJH01000110.1 GCA_005779435.1 Nitrosomonas sp.
CCAGGACGATTCGGCTTGGGCTCCGGACGAGGCAACCGATAATAAAATTGCGGATGCAATCAAACGCGGCAGCTCGCTGGTGATAAAAGGCGCATCGGCGCGCGGTACCGAAACGACGGATACGTTCGGGTTGGGCGGTTCGACCGCAGCATACAATGCGATTTCGGCGGAATGCGGCGTGAAGTGATGTACGAGACGGGGTATGTGAGTTCTGTCGAATTGGCAGGAAATAGGTTATGAGCGATAAGATCGTTATTTATCAGAAGCCGACTTGCAGCAAATGCAGAGCCACGCTTTCGCTATTGAATGAAAGCGGGCGGGAATTCGATGCGGTTAATTATTATGAGACGCCCTTGACAGCGGAAAAGTTACGGGAGTTGATTCAGAAGCTTAATTTGCCGGTGCGTGCCGTCTTGCGCAGCGATGAGCCTGCGGCGCGCGGGTTGGAGTCGGCTTCGGACGACGAAATTATACGTGCGATGGCGGCTAATCCGGACTTGATTCAACGTCCTATTGTGGTGCGGGGTAACGAAGCCAAGCTGTGTCGGCCGCCGGAGAATGTATTGACCTTGCTCGGGTAAGTAAATTTTCAGGCATCTGTTCCGGGATTGAATATTAAAAAAGGCTGCGTATGTATTTCCATACGCAGCCTTTTTTGATGCCGGTCGAATATTATTCGGTAACCGAGTCTTGCACGGAAGCTGCAACACTCTTGCTGCTTGCTCGGGCCGGTAATTTTTCGCGGATGCGTGCGGATTTTCCGGCGCGGTCTCTGAGGTAATAGAGTTTGGCGCGGCGAACTGCGCCACGGCGCTTGATTTCGATGCTTGCGATCAGCGGCGAGTATGTCTGGAAAGTGCGTTCAACGCCTTCGCCGCTTGAGATTTTGCGTACGGTGAATGCGGAATTGAGGCCGCGATTGCGTTTTGCAATCACAACGCCTTCGTAAGCTTGAACGCGTCTACGATCGCCTTCCACTACGTTGACATTGACAATGACAGTGTCTCCTGGCGCGAAATCAGGTACTTCTTTGTTCAGGCGCTTAATTTCTTCTGCTTCCAATTGTTCGATAATGTTCATATTTCTTCCTTTCTTTGCCGATGCTGCCTGATTTTACAGGATTGTTTGAATTCTTCCAAAAGTTGCTCTTCTTCCACTGTCATGCCATTGGCAGATTTCAGTGCCAATAAGTCCGGGCGCTTCAACCATGTTCGGCCCAATGCTTGCTGCAAGCGCCAGCGCCGGATATGCGCATGATTGCCCGACATCAGGGTTTCCGGTACGCGGTCGCCTTGATAAATTTCGGGACGAGTATAATGCGGGTAATCCAATAACCCTTCCGCAAAAGAGTCCTGATTCGCCGATTCCGGATCTCCCAACGCCCCCGGAATTTGCCTGACGATACAGTCAATCAATACCATTGCAGCCAATTCGCCGCCGGAAACCACATAGTCGCCAATCGAAATCTCGATGTCGACTTCCCGGTCGACCAGGCGCTCGTCGATGCCTTCATAGCGTCCGCAAAGCAAAACAAGCCCCGGCAATTTGCTCAATTCAAGCGCTTTACTGTGATCGAGCCGACCGCCTTGCGGGGTTAAATACGCGACCATTGGTTTTTCGATACCGCTGGCGCGCTGTCTTTCCTTTGCCTGCTCGATGGCGTCTTCAAGCGGCTGCGCCATCATTACCATCCCAGGGCCGCCGCCGTAAGGACTATCGTCGACCGTGCGATGATTGTCGTGCGTAAAATCGCGCGGATTCCAGGTATTCAGTCCGAAAATGCCGTTGCGGTAGGCTTTTCCTGTAATGCCATAATGCGTAATGGCTTCGAACATTTCCGGGAATAAGGTGATGACATCGCATGCAAAAGGCATTTTCATCACCTCAATAATCCGTCTCCCAATCAACTATAATTTGGGATTGTTTTAAATCTACCTTTATGACAAATTGTTCGATAAAGGGAATAAGTATTTCATGTGTTTCATGAGTGGTAGTGGTGCGTTTGATGCATAAAACATCGTTTGCGCCGGTTTCCAACAATCCTGTAACCGTTCCCAGTTTTTCTCCGACTAAATTGACGACTTCGGTGTCAATCAAATCCGACCAGTAATAACCGTCGGCGCCGTTTTCAGGTAAATCCGGCAATTGATTGCGAGGAATTGCAACCAATAAGCCTTTCAGTTTTTCGGCTTGCGTACGGTCGTCGAATTCCTTCAGCTTTACTGTGAGAACGTTGCCGCTGATGCGAACGTCGTCAACTTGCACTTCTTGCCATTGATCGTCCGATTTCCCTAACCACCAGGACGGATAATCCATCAATCCATCAATGTATTCCGTGTATGGATTGATTTTTATCTGGCCGTGAATGCCAAACGGACCAATTACATGGCCCATAACGACCATCGGCGTATCGGGTGCGGTTGCCTTAGCTATTGGCAGGAACTGCTTTGTTGGACGCAAATTGTTTAATCAAGCGACTGGCGGTCGATGATAGTTGCGCGCCTTGGGATTGCCAGTAAGCGATGCGATCCAATTGGACGCGCAGCGCTTCTTCGCCCTCGGTGGCTCGCGGGTTGTAAAAGCCGACCCGTTCAATAAAGCGGCCATCGCGGGCGTAGCGGGAATTTGCGACAACCATATTGAAAAAAGGACGCTTTTTTGCACCACCCCTTGCCAATCTAATAATAACCATATGTATTTTTACCTATTAAACCTTATTAGCCAGAAACAAAATGAATTGAAATAACATTTAATTTTACAGTAATTTCTGTGATCGTGACAAGTGATAAAATGATCGCTGTCGTGTTGCACAAAACCGTATCGATGTGAATCCGCATAATGATACTCAATATAACTTCAGCGCTATTGGAAAAATGTCTGGGAAGTCTATTAAAGATCGAGTTACTGAAGAATCCAATCAATGCGTTGCATGCGGGCTTTGTCTGCCGCATTGTCCGACTTATCGCCTGTTGCAATCGGAGGCCGATTCTCCTCGGGGGCGTATTGCGTTGATGAGTGGGGCCGCAAATGGCCGTATTCCCATGAATGCCCGATTTGTCGAGCATATGGAGCGTTGTTTGACGTGTCGCGCTTGCGAGGCGGCGTGTCCGAATAAGGTGGCTTACGGCGATTTGATCGATCAGACAAAAGCGATGATAGCCCAGCAAACGAAATCGGATGGAAAGAAGCGATC
>SXJH01000015.1 GCA_005779435.1 Nitrosomonas sp.
GCGGTGTTAAAAACAGGCTCAAAATGCTCATTTATTACGTCTAAGGAAACAAACGATTACAGCTTCTTACGCGGGGTAAATCGCTCCCAAAACCCTGCTTCCCTTCGCGCCGGTCACGGCGGCAAGGTTGCCGGGGCTGCGCAGTAACGCTTGCCGGGCCAGCCATGCGAACGCAAAAGCTTCCACCCAATCGGAGGCCACGCCCAATCGGTCGGTCATCGCCAGGTTTTTTCCCGGTATCGCCTCGTCCAGCTTGCGCATCAGCGCATCGTTATGTGCACCGCCGCCGCATACATATACTTCTTCCGCAGACGGGCAATATGCCTTTATCGCATCGGCAATGGCGGTCGCGGTCAGTTGCAGCAGTGTCGCTTGCACATCTTGCGTTAATTCGCCGCCGGTTAATTTACTTTCCAGCCAGTGCATATTGAACAGATCCCTGCCGGTGCTTTTGGGCGGCTTACCGGCAAAGAAAGCTTCCGCAAGCAATGCTGCAAGCAACGCCGGAATGACACGGCCCGTTTTGGCCCAGGCTCCGTCCCGATCATAGGTTTTTCCTTGATGGCGCAAACACCATGCGTCCATCAGAAGATTTCCCGGCCCGCAATCGAAGCCGGTTACCGCTGCAGCGGGGTCAAGATTGGTAATATTGGCGATACCGCCGATATTGACGATGATGCGATGGCGATTTGCGCTTTTGAAAACCGCTTCATGAAAAGCGGGCACCAAGGGTGCGCCTTGCCCTCCTGCGGCGATATCCCGGCTTCTGAAATCGTTCACCACCGTAATCGAAGTCAATTCGGCCAGCAATGCCGCGTTGACGAGCTGAATCGTGTAATTCCTGCCTTGCTCCGGGCAATGCCGGATTGTTTGCCCGTGACATCCAACGGCGGCGATTTGCGCCGGATCGAATTTTGCGCGCTGCAGCAAATCGGCGGTTGCTTCCGCATATAGATGAGACAGCCGGTTGCTCAAAATCGAAGCGCGATTGAGTTCGTCATGCCCCGGATGGTGCAACGACAATAATTGCTGGCGCAATTCGTCGTCGTAAGGGCAAAAAAAGGATTCCAATAACACCGGGGACGTTGCGTGAAAATCCGCCAGAACGGCATCGACACCGTCGAGGCTCGTGCCCGACATGATGCCTATGTAGTAATCGGACTCCAACGGTCTAGCGGTATTTTGTGCGAGGGTGGAATTGGGCTGGATTATGTTAACCGGCGGCTCGGATTAAGCCGCCGGTTAACGATGATTTTATTCCAGTGCCGCCAGATGAATGTTGCGCATGATGTTCAAGCGCGCTACCAGCGATTGCGTTTCTTTCTGGAAGTTGTTTAAGTCCCGTTTAGCAATCGGCGGCGCGGTAGGCAATACCACCTTGGTTGGATCTCGCTGCACGCCGTCGATACGCAATTCATAATGCAGATGCGGGCCGGTTGCCATGCCGGTAGAGCCTACATAACCGATGATCTCGCCCTGGTTTACCCGTTTTCCTTTGCCCATGCCGCCGGCAAAACGCGACAGATGCCCGTAAGCGGTTTCATACTTGCCATTGTGTTTGAGTACCACCAGGTTTCCATAGCCTTTCTGTACGCCGGAAAACGCCACGATTCCGCTTGCCGTCGCTTTTACCGGTGTACCGGTCGGAGCGGCGTAATCAATGCCGCGATGGGCGCGCCATTCTTTCAATATGGGATGAAAACGTGCGTTGGTAAAGCCTGAGCTTACGCGCGTAAAATCAAGCGGTGATAACAAAAATGCTTTGCGCAAGCTTTCACCTTCGGGCGTGTAATAACCGTCCGTACCATTGGACGATCTGAAATAAATCGCCTGATGGGATTTCCCCTTGTTGACAAACTCAACTGCCAGCACCCGGCCCGTTTTGGCTCGTCTGCCGTTGCTCGACAATGTCTCATAAACGACGGTAAAACTATCGCCTTGGCGCAAATCGCGATGGAAGTCGACTTCGGATGCCAGAATATCGGTCATTTGCATCGCAATATTGTTAGGTATGCCCGCATTATCGGTCGCCGCGAACAACGATCTTCGGATCACGCCGGATTTCATATGAACCTGGCTTTCCAGCTCAATCGGCTGTTCGGTCATGACGAACTCGGCATCCGTTTTTTCCATCAGGAACAATTCTTCGTTACCGAACAAATAACGCAGCGTCAGCAACTCTCCATCTGCGGTCGTTTGCGCATAAATGGTTTTGCCGGGTCTCAGTTGGCGCATGGCGCGGCTGCTGCGTGCAGCTTGCAGAAAATCCGAGGAATCCTGATTGCTGACATCCAATCGATTCAGAATGGCCGCAATGGTATCGCCACGGCGAATATTTTCCTGGCGCCAAAAGGTTTGATTGGTTTGCGCTTCGGAAAGCGCTTCCGGGATCGAAAGATCCAGATCAAGAACGACTTCTTCGACTTGAACTTCGCTAAACGAAGGAGTCTTGGGTGCGATACCGAAAGCTGTAACGATACCGAAGAGGGGAATGCTGGATAATGCCACCAGCCAGCGAATTGATTTTTTTGTTAGTTTTGATGATTTTTGAGCTAGAATCCTTTGCTTACTGCTAATGGATGTATATAGCATTGATGAAGTACCTCCAGTCATTCGTATCATAAACGGACAGGCGCGAGTCTACCATGAAAACTGGCAAAACAGGCAAGCGGAAAATGGGTAAAGTTTCTACAGAAACACAAATAATTAATAAAAATCATTAGGTTGTATTTATCGTGAACAAGTCAACAAAATCCGATCTTGAAATTATAAAACGCGGTTGTCATGAACTATTGGTAGAAACAGAGCTGGAAAACAAGCTTATTTCCGGAAAACCGCTGCGCGTTAAGGCCGGATTCGACCCCACCGCGCCGGATTTGCACCTCGGTCATACCGTATTGCTGAATAAATTGCGCCAATTGCAGGACATGGGGCATCAGATCCTGTTTCTGATCGGCGATTTCACCGGCATGATCGGCGATCCCACCGGAAAAAACGCCACTCGCCCGCCACTCACACGCGAGCAAGTATCGGAAAATGCCAAATCGTATACCGATCAAGTTTTCAAAATACTGCAACCGGAAAAAACCGAAGTGGTATTCAATTCCACCTGGATGGACAAGCTAAATGCCGCAGGCCTGATTAAATTAGCCGCCACGCATACCGTAGCGCGCATGCTCGAAAGAGACGATTTCAGCAAACGCTATCGCAACAATCAGGCAATCGCAATCCATGAGTTTCTGTACCCGCTGATTCAAGGTTACGACTCTGTCGCGATAAAAGCAGATCTTGAGCTGGGCGGCACCGATCAAAAATTCAATTTGCTGATGGGCCGGGAATTGCAAAAAACTTTCGGGCAACCGCAGCAATGCATCCTGACCATGCCGCTGCTGGAAGGATTGGACGGCGTCAACAAAATGTCCAAATCGATGAATAATTATGTCGGCATCGCAGAAAGCCCGAAAGAAATTTTCGGCAAGCTGATGTCGGTATCGGATCAATTGATGTGGCGTTATTTTGAATTGTTGTCTTTCGAATCGCTGCAGACTATTCAAAAATGGCACGAAGAAGTCGAGGCGGGCCGCAATCCGCGCGATGTCAAAGTCAAGCTGGCGCAAGAAATCGTCGCACGCTTCCACAGCCGGCGCGATGCCGAGGAAGCGCTCGCCGACTTCGAAGCGCGCTTCAGACATGGCGCATTGCCCGACGAAATCCCCGAGAAAATCGTGCAGATCGTTGATAACGACATACCGCTGGCGCAACTGCTCAAACAAACCGGATTGACCGCCAGCACCAGCGAAGCGCTGCGCATGATCGAGCAGGGCGCGGTCAAATTGGATGGGCAAAAAGCCGAGGACAAGTCGCTCAGAATCAAGCGCGGGGAATCGGTTGTGATACAAGTCGGCAAACGGAAATATGCCAAGGCGGTGATTCAATAAATCCCGACTCCGCTTCATTTCATGCTCAAAAAATGGAGTGGGGCGATGCAGCTTTAACGTTATTAATGCTCCCCCATATTGCTTCCTGATTAGCCACAATGTTCAGCCGAACGAATGAGGCGCGCTGGATATGGCGAAGTAGCAGCAGATGCTCGAAGCAGTCGTTGCAGAATGCCCGACAAGTCGAAGCGGCGGTTAAATCGATACTGGACTTCAGCAAGGTA
>SXJH01000111.1 GCA_005779435.1 Nitrosomonas sp.
CGCCCATGCCGAGGATACGCGACGCCATGCGATCCGGATGAAACACTTCCAATCCGTTCAATTTCTCGGCGACACCGGCGAATTTAATCGGTTTTCCGGTGATATGCTTGACGGATAGTGCGGCACCGCCGCGCGCATCGCCGTCGAGTTTGGTCAGAATCACGCCAGTCAGCGGCAATGCATCGGAAAACGCCTTGGCGGTATTGACCGCATCCTGTCCCTGCATGGCATCGACGACGAAAAAGGTTTCAATCGGTTTCAGCAGCGCTTCGAGTTCGGTGATTTCCTGCATCATCGCTTCGTCAATGCCAAGCCGTCCGGCAGTATCGACGATGATCACGTCAAAATGATGGCGGCGCGCATAATCCAAAGCTGCCGCACCGATCTCTCCGGGTTTTTGCCCGTCTTTCACCGGAAAGAAATCGGCGCCGACTTGCTGCGCCAGCAATTCCAATTGATGAATCGCCGCCGGGCGATAGATATCGCACGAAACCAGCAGTACTTTCTTTTTCTTTTGCTCGATCAGAAGCTTGGCAAGCTTGCCGCTGCTGGTGGTTTTACCCGCGCCTTGCAATCCGGCCATCAGAATCACGGCAGGCGGGACCGTCGCAAGATTGATCTCGGATTTCTCGCCGCCCATGATTTCGATCAATTCTTGATTGACTACGCCGACGAATGCTTGCCCCGGCGTCAAGCTATTCATAACCTCATGGCCGATGGCTTTTTCCTTGACGCGCGCGATGAAATCCTTGACGACCGGCAACGCCACATCCGCTTCCAGCAATGCCAGACGTACTTCGCGCAAGGCATCCTGGATGTTGCTCTCAGTCAGTCTTGCCTCGCCGCGTAATGTTTTAATGACCCCGCTCAACCGGCTGGTCAGATTATCGAACATAAAAACCTCATATAAACAACGGCCAGAGAACAAACCGGCCGTTCAATTTTTAACAAAAACCCGTTCAAAGCTTTGAATTTGGCAAAGTGCCATGTAGACTAACCGGCTATTCCAGCTTATTAAACTACTTGTATCGCAATGACCGGCATTTTAACTTATCTTGCAGCCTTTTTGCTTTATCTACTGATCGGATGGTTTTTCTGGCGCAATACTTGGGGTCACGCAGCGGCCAAATCAAGCGCCCTCCCGGACCATTCAATCGCCTGGGCGCAATACGCCATGCTGGTTCCGCTGCTGCTGCATGCTGCAACGCTCTACCAATCGATGTTTGTCGATGCGGGACTCAGCTTCGGTTTAGGCAATGCTGTTTCTTCGATTGTCTGGTTGACTGCCTTCATTTATTGGTTTTCCGGATTCTTCGATCGGCTCCGAGGATTGCAAACTTTGGTTGCGCCGGTAGCCGCCGCTGCGGCGATTGCCGTGTTATTGCCGTTGATATTTCCTTCGATGCGCCCGCTCGCCAACACGGAATTGCCGGCATTCAAAGCGCATTTGCTGATTGCCATGATGGCCTATAGTTTATTGACGATTGCCGCATTGCACGCCTTGCTGATGACCGTGGTGGAACGTCATTTGCATCACCCCGGCTCGCACTCGATACTCAACAATCTTCCACCGTTATTGGCGATGGAAAAACTGCTGTTCAACATCATTTGGGTAGGATTCATTCTGCTGACGCTGACGCTGCTCAGCGGCGTGGTCTTTTCCAAAGAAGTATTCGGTCAGCCGTTGACCTTCACGCATAAAACCCTGTTCGGTTTTATTTCGTGGGGCGTATTTGCCGCTCTATTGGCCGGGCGGCAATTCTACGGCTGGCGCGGACGTATCGCGATCCGCTGGACTTTGGCGGGTTTTATTACCTTGCTATTGGCTTACATCGGCAGCAAATTCGTTTTGGAAATCGTCCTGAATCGCTATTGACCGCAAGCCAATCCAGTTACGCTTGAAAAATTTTGACCCATTATAATAGCGGTCGAAACCATGAATAATCCGTAAAAACAAGATATGTCACAACCTTTATTTCAACGAACACCCCTACTCGATGGCGACGACGTCAACTTAAAGCGCGCAGAAATCCGCAACTATTTTCACGCCACGCTGGATTGTTACGAACAATTGTTCGAAACGCTGCGCAGCGACGAAGCGTATTACAAAAAACCCATCGCACTGCGCCATCCGCTGATTTTTTATCTGGGCCATACCGCCACTTTTTTCGTCAACAAGCTGATTCTTGCCGGACTGATCACCGAGCGCATCAATCCCCGGCTCGAATCGATTTTCGCCGTCGGCGTCGACGAAATGAGCTGGGACGATCTCGACAGCACGCACTATGACTGGCCGAGCGTCGGCGAAGTACGTGCGTATCGCAAAACCATGCGCGCCGTCGTCGATAAATTGATTGCCACCATGCCGCTGGCGTTGCCGATCACGTGGGAAAGTTCCTGGTGGCCGATTCTGATGGGCATCGAACACGAACGCATTCATCTGGAAACGTCTTCGGTATTGATCCGCCAGCATGCGCTGCATTTCGTGCAACCGCATCCGAACTGGCAGCCGTGCCAAAAATCCGGCGCTGCGCCGCAAAATGCGCTGATCGATGTTGCCGCTGGCACGGTCACGCTGCATAAAACCAAAACCGATCAACAGCATTACGGCTGGGACAACGAATACGGCCTGCACACCGCCGACGTTGCCGCTTTTCAAGCCAGCAAATATCTGGTCAGCAACCGGGAATTCCTGACATTTGTCGAAACCGATGGTTATCGCACGGAAAGCTACTGGCAAGAAGAAGGCCGTTCATGGCAAAAATTCACCCAAGCGGAATATCCGACATTCTGGATTAAAAAAAACAACGATTGGTATTTGCGCTTAATGACCGAAGAAGTGCCGATGCTTTGGGATTGGCCGGTCGAAGTCAATTACCACGAAGCCAAAGCGTTCTGCAACTGGAAAGCTACAACGACCAAACAACCGGTGCGGCTGCCGACCGAAGACGAATGGTACCGGCTGTACGATGTTGCCGGTTTGAGCGAAGTGCCGCACGATCGCAAGGCTACCGGAAATCTGCACCTGGATTATTATGCGTCGAGCTGTCCGGTCGGCGAATTTGCGCACGGCGAGTTTTTCGATATCGTCGGCAACGTTTGGCAATGGACCGAGACACCGACCTATCCGTTCGAAGGCTTCGACGTGCATCCGCTGTACGACGATTTCACCACGCCGACATTCGATAATCAGCACAATCTGATCAAGGGCGGCTCATGGATCGCCTGCGGCAACGAATCGCTGCGCAGCTCGCGCTATGCATTCCGCCGCCATTTCTTCCAGCATGCGGGTTTCCGCTATGTCGTGTCGGATGCTGCGGCCACGCTGCCGAGTTCCAATTACGAAACCGACAAACTGCTGTCGGAATACGCCGAATTTCATTACGGCGACAGTTATTTCGACGTGCCCAATTTCTCCAAGGCACTGGCGGACATCGCCATTAGCGCGACGGGTAACCGGCCTCACCGCACCGCACTGGATCTGGGTTGTGCCTCCGGCCGTTCGACTTTCGAATTGGCGCGCGCATTCGATCATGTCACCGGCGTCGACTTTTCCGCGCGTTTCATCGGCCAGGGCGTGCAACTGGCGCAGCAAGGCATTCTGCGCTACACCATGACCGACGAGGGCGAACTGGTGTCGTACAAGGAACGCACGCTGAGCAGCCTGGGATTGGATCACGTCAAGCATAAAGTCGAATTTTTCCAGGGCGATGCCTGCAATCTGAAACCGATTTTCACCGGTTACGACTTAATCCTCGCCGCCAACCTGATCGACCGTCTGTACGATCCCGCCAAATTGCTCAACAGCATCCACACGCGCATCAATCCGGGCGGCCTGTTGATGATCACGTCACCGTATACCTGGCTCGCCGAGCATACCAAAAAAGAAGCGTGGATCGGCGGCTTCAAGCGCGACGGCGAGAATTTCACCACGCTCGACGGTTTGAAAGAAATACTCGGCAAGCACTTCCGTCTGATTCAAGGCCCGCAAGCGGTACCGTTCGTGATCCGCGAAACCAAGCGCAAATTCCAGCACACGCTATCGGAAGTCACCATCTGGGAGCGCATCGCTTGAGCGACGCGTTCGATTTCGACCGGGAAATCGATCGCACAGGCACGCACAGCGTCAAATACGACAACCGCCTTGCCATGTTCGGCAAGGCCGACGTCATTCCTGCCTGGGTGGCGGACATGGACTTCGCCGCCCCGCCCGCCGTCACACGGGCATTGATCGAACGTGCGCAACATCCGATCTACGGTTACACCGTATTTCCGGACAGTTTATACGATGCGCTGATCGGCTGGCTGCAACGCCGCCACGGCTGGACGGTGCAACGCGACTGGATCGTGATGTCCCCCGGCGTCGTGCCGTCGATCA
>SXJH01000112.1 GCA_005779435.1 Nitrosomonas sp.
CCGAGACCGATCTCGATCTGGGGCATTACGAGCGTTTCATCAGCACGCGCATGACCCGGCACAATAACTTCACCACCGGGCAGATTTACGAGAGCGTGATCCGCAAGGAACGGCGCGGCGATTACCTCGGCGGCACCGTACAAGTGATTCCGCATATCACCGATGAGATCAAGCGCTATATTCAAATGGGCGTTGGCGATGCGCAAATCGCCATTATCGAAATCGGCGGCACTGTCGGCGATATCGAAGCGCTGCCTTTTTTGGAAGCGATCCGGCAAATGGCAGTGCAAAATCCGCGCACCGATACCTGCTTTATCCATCTGACCTTGTTGCCCTACATCCCGTCGGCCGGTGAATTGAAAACCAAACCGACGCAGCATTCCGTCAAAGAATTGCGCGAAATCGGCATTCAGCCGGATGTTCTGTTATGCCGTTCCGATCGCGAAGTGCCGAAGGAAGAGCGGCGCAAAATAGCATTGTTCACCAATGTGCAGGAAGAAGCGGTCATTTCGGTGATCGATGTCGATAGTATTTATAAAATCCCGGCTTTGCTGCACGAACAAATGCTCGATCAGATTATTTGCCACAAACTCAATATCCTGGCCAAGCCTGCCGATTTGACCGTATGGAAAAACTTGGTGTACGCGCTGGAGCATCCCAAACATGAAGTCACGATTGCCTTAGTCGGCAAATACGTCGATTTGACCGAGTCGTATAAATCGCTATCCGAAGCGCTGACGCATGCGGGCATTCACGCCAACAGCCGGATCAACATCGTTTATATCGATTCCGAGCATATCGAAAAAGAAGGCACCGATTGTCTGAAATCGATGGACGCGATTTTGGTTCCCGGCGGTTTTGGCAAGCGAGGCGTCGAAGGCAAAATCATGGCGATCAACTATGCGCGCATCAACGGCATACCGTATCTGGGCATCTGCCTCGGCTTGCAATTGGCGGTGATCGAATACGCGCGCAACAAAGCCGGTCTGAAAGGCGCTCATAGCACGGAATTCAATCCGGAAACGCCGCACCCGGTGATCGGGTTGATTACCGAATGGCGCACCCGCGACGGGCAACTGGAAACGCGGGATGCGAATTTCGATTTGGGCGGCAGCATGCGTCTGGGCGGACAGGAATGCATTCTGAAAAAGGATTCGCTGGCTTGGAGAACTTACGGCGCGGATACGATTGTCGAGCGTCATCGGCATCGCTACGAAGTCAATAACAGTTATATTCCGAAGCTGGAAAAAGCGGGGCTGATTATCAGCGGCTTGTCCAAGGAAGAAAATCTGTGCGAAATGATCGAACTTCCGGAAAGCGAGCATCCTTGGTTCCTGGGGTGTCAATTCCACCCGGAATTCACTTCTACGCCGCGAAAAGGGCATCCATTGTTCAGATCCTATGTCGAGGCGGCCATTCGGTTTTCCGTCCGGAAGCACGATGAAGAGGATCGGCTGCATGCCGTCAGCCATAGTTAACCGGTAAAGCGTCAACAAAAAATCAGTAATAATCAATAACAGTCAATAACAGGGAAAAGTAGCATGAGTGCAATAGTCGATGTCATCGCCCGCGAGATTATAGATTCGCGAGGCAATCCAACCGTTGAAGCGGATGTTCTGCTGGAATCGGGCGTGCTGGGACGCGCTTCCGTTCCTTCCGGCGCATCAGTCGGAACCCGGGAGGCGGTGGAGTTGCGCGATGGCGATGCACAGCGCTATTCCGGCAAAGGCGTGCTCAAGGCCGTGGAAAACGTTAACACCGAGATTGCGGAAAGCTTGATGGGACTGGATGCAGTCGATCAAAGCTTTATCGATCGAACCTTGATCGATTTGGACGGCACCGAAAACAAATCGCGGCTGGGCGCCAACGCCATTTTGGCGGTTTCGCTGGCAACGGCCAAAGCGGCTGCCGAAGATTCCGGTTTGCAGCTGTACCGTTACTTGGGCGGTGCCGCCGGAATGTCGATGCCCGTTCCGCTGATGAACTTGATTAACGGCGGCGCGCACGCCAACAACAATATCAACATGCAGGAATTCATGATCGTGCCGCTTGGCATCGCCAATTTTCGCGATGCCATCCGCTGCGGTGCCGAAGTGTTTGCGGCATTGAAAAAACTCATCAACGACAAAGGCATGCCGACGACGGTGGGCGACGAAGGCGGATTCGCACCCAATCTGGAAAACAACGAAGCCGCTTTGCAATTGATCGTGCAAGCAATCGACCAAGCCGGTTATCAACCGGGCAAGGAAGTTGCCATCGGCATCGATTGCGCCAGTTCCGAATTTTTTCAAGACGGCAAATACCATTTAGCGGCGGAAGGATTGCATTTGACATCGGTGCAATTTGCCGATTATTTGGCATCGTGGGTGGATAAGTATCCGATCATTACCATCGAAGACGGAATGAGCGAGCACGATTGGGATGGCTGGGAGCTGCTGACCGATAAATTGGGTCAGTCGGTGCAATTGGTGGGAGACGATATTTTCGTCACCAACGCAAAAATTCTGCAACAAGGCATTCAGCGCAATATCGCCAATTCCATCCTGATCAAGGTCAATCAAATCGGCACGCTGACCGAAACGTTCGCCGCTGTGGAAATGGCTAAGTGCGCCGGTTACACTGCGGTCATTTCGCACCGCTCCGGAGAAACCGAAGACACCACCATTGCGGATATCGCAGTGGCGACCAATGCGCTGCAAATAAAAACCGGATCAATGTCCCGTTCCGACCGCTTAGCCAAATATAACCAATTGCTAAGAATCGAAGAGGATTTAGGGGATACGGCGAGATATGCCGGTCGCGGCGCGTTTTATCAGCTCAGATGAAGTGGTTGAGTTTTATTCTGCTATTACTGATTGCAGGCATGCAACATCCGTTATGGCGCGGTGAAGCGAGTTGGTCGAAGGTTATGGATAAAGAGCAAGAGCTTGCCTCCGCACGCAGCAAAAATTTGTCGCTGCAAAACCGCAATAATAAACTCGAAGCGGAAGTCAACGATCTGAAGCAGGGGTTCGAGGCCGTCGAAGAACACGCGCGCAGCGATCTGGGCATGATCAAAGAAGGCGAAATTTTGTTTCAGATCGTGCGAAACACACAGTCAAATCTATCGCAATCGGATAGCGCGCAATAAGCCGTATCACGGTGTGCCACACTGATTGCTTGTCTTATTCTCAGCCGGAGAATCAAATATAATTTGCTTGAAAAGTGACGATGCGATCGCATATCTACGATTGATTTAATCACTTTTGTTTATTACGGAGTACACCATGAAACGAATCCTTCTTTTTCTGGCAACAAATTTGGCTATTGTCATCGTTCTCAGCATTACGTTGCGATTGCTGGGATTCGAGCGGATTCTGGATGAACAGGGCGCGGGATTGAATATCAATTCGCTGCTCGTGTTTGC
>SXJH01000113.1 GCA_005779435.1 Nitrosomonas sp.
TCGAAAATCATCACCGCCTGCACGCCCGATTCGATTTGCGCGTTCAGGTAGGCGGTCACCGCTTGCGCATTCACGTCCAGAATATGATGCAGCAGTTCGGGACGTTGATACATCATGGTTTTGATTTCACGAAATTCGGTACCGCCGCGCCCCTCAACCATATAACACGCCAGTGTAAACGGGCTGCCGGAAAAACCGATCAGCGGTACCCGGTTATCCAGTACTTTACGGATTACCGCCACTGCATCCATCACATAACTTAACTCTTTTCCCGGATCGGGCACCTTGAGCGCGCGAATCTCTTTCTCTTCGCGAAGCGGGTGCTGGAACATGGGGCCTTCGCCGTGCGCGAAATACAACCCCAATCCCATGGCATCGGGAATGGTCAAAATATCGGAAAATAAAATTGCGGCGTCCAACGGAAAGCGTGCCAATGGCTGCATGGTAACTTCCGTGGCAAACCCCGGGTTTTTGCACAGCGATAAGAAATCCCCTGCGCGTGCGCGTGTGGCGTTGTATTCCGCTAGATACCTTCCGGCCTGACGCATCAGCCAAACGGGCGTGTATTCAACCGGCTGTTTCAGCAATGCGCGTAGAAATGTGTCGTTCTTCAGTGTTGTCATTAAATGAGCCTATGTTTTATTGTTTTTCTAAGGAAACGCTGATTAATTGGCTGTACGAGCGAATCACTTCGTTGCGCGGTACTCGCTGCCTCGCCTATCTTATCGATATGTCTCGGTTGCTGCGTTCCGTGCGCCTCGTGCTTCATCTCGTTCGCCGAATGAATCAGCGCCTCCTTATAAAGGTTACTCCTTCGAGTATTCAGCCTTTTCCCAGCGGCAATGTTACCAGCGAATGGCGGCAACGTATATTGCCAACCCCGGATCGATTCAATTTTCGGTTATCGCAAATAACCGCTGGTATTCCTTGATCGCATACCGATCCGTCATACCGGCAATGTAATCGGCAATCGCCTGATGCCCCTCATGCTCGAATTTTGTCTGATACTTGGCGGGCAACAATCGTATTTCGGCGCTAAACGCCGCGAATAACCGTTCTATCGTATGCCGCGCTTTGGCGCTCATGCGCACGACGCGATAATGACGATACAGATTTTCGTATAAAAATTTTTTCAGTTCTTGCTGTTCCTTCTTGATCTGGCGGCTGAATCCAATCAACGGCGGTGCCGCATGCACGTCGGCCAAGCTCGTAATGCCCGCATCGGCGATGTTGCGCGTACTTTGCGCAATCAAGTCGGTGACCAGCGTGTTAATCATGCTGCGTACCGTTTCATATACCGTGCGGCGCTCAACAAGCACCGGATAGCGATCCTTCACCTGCTGCAAGTGGCGCGAAAAAATCGTCACTTCGTTCAATTGATCCAAACCGATCAAACCCGAACGCAACCCATCGTCGACATCGTGATTGTTGTATGCGATTTCATCGGCGAAATTGGCCAATTGCGCCTCCAACGACGGTTTTGTACGCTGCAGGAAACGTTCGCCGACCGCGCCCAGCGTCAGCGCTTTCTTTTTGGCGACATGCTTGAGTATGCCCTCGCGCGTTTCGAAACACAGATTCAGACCGTCGAATGCCGCATAACGTTCTTCAAGCACATCGACCACCCGCAACGACTGAAGGTTATGCTCAAAACCGCCGTATTCGCGCATGCAATCGTTCAGCGCATCCTGACCGGCGTGCCCGAAGGGGGTGTGCCCCAGGTCATGCGCCAATGTGACCGCCTCAACCAAATCCTCGTTCAAACCCAAGTTCCGCGCGATGGATCGTCCGATTTGCGCGACTTCCAAACTATGCGTCAGGCGCGTACGAAACAAATCGCCTTCATGATTGACGAATACTTGGGTTTTGTACTCCAGCCGCCGAAATGCTGCAGAATGGATGATGCGATCGCGATCACGCTGAAACTCGCTGCGCCCCGCCGACGGTGCTTCGGCAATCGAGCGCCCACGGGAATTGTTCGAGGATACGGCATAAGCAGCCAGTTTATTCATCCGGTATACAGGCCAATATCGTTTCTTGCAGGACGGCGGGCGGAATATCCGAACGCATAACCGCTTCGCCGATACGATTGAGCACAATAAACCGCGTTTTCCCAGCCTCCACTTTTTTATCCAGCATCATCAATTGCAAATACTTATCCACCGGCATTTTTGGTGCATCGACGGGTAGTCCGGCTTGCACAAAAATTTTGCGGATACGACTGACATCCGCTTCGCTGATGAACTTCATGCGGCGGGATAATTCCGCTGCCAGCACGATTCCGGCCGCCACTGCCTCACCGTGCAGCCAGACGCCGTACCCCATGCCATTTTCGATGGCATGGCCGAAAGTGTGGCCCAAATTCAGTAGCGCACGCACGCCTTTTTCCTGCTCGTCGGACGCGACGATCTCGGCTTTGTTTTCGCAACTGCGCTGAATCGCTTCGTTCAACGTCACCGGATCGCGCGCCAGCAAGCGATGCATATTTTGCTCCAACCATTCAAAGAACGCCGGATCGCGGATCAAGCCGTATTTGATGATTTCCGCAATTCCGGCGCGTAATTCCCTATCCGGCAACGTATTCAACGTCGCGCTATCCGTCAGCACCATGCGCGGCTGATAGAATGCGCCGATCATATTTTTGCCCAGCGGATGATTGATGCCGGTTTTTCCGCCCACCGAAGAATCGACTTGCGCCAGCAATGTCGTCGGGATCTGGATGAACGGTACGCCGCGCAGATAAGTCGCGGCGGCAAATCCGGTCAAATCGCCGACGACGCCGCCGCCGAGCGCCAGAATCGCCGTTTTGCGCTCGCAATGGTTTTTCAGCAAGGCATCGAAAATCAAATTCAACGTTTCCCAATTTTTGTGTACTTCGCCATCCGGAAGGATGATCGGAATCGACGCAACGCCTCTTGCTTCCAGTGCAGCGCGGAGCTTGTCCAGATAAAGCGGCGCAATTGTGGTGTTGCTGACAATCGCGACCCGTTTTTGCGGTAAGCACGATACGATCAAGTCGGCTTGTTGCAGAATGCCGTAACCGATATGAATCGGATAGCTGCGTTTATCGAGCGAAGGGGTGAAATCGACGGTAATGGTTTGCATGGCAGTGCTCTGATTGTCCTGGGTTATTGCGGTAAAATCGAATGACAGCAATTTATTAATGAGTTTATCCACTAAAAAACGCACGCCCTGTTTGCCGCTATCGATAACGACATGCGCCGTTTCGCGATATAGCGTGTCGCGTTGGGTATAAAGCTCGCTCAATCGCGCGTATAAATTTTGCGTTTGCAGCAACGGCCGGTTTTTATCGTGCTGAGTGCGCCGGTATAAATCGCCGACCGAGGCGCGCAAGTAAACGACAATGCCGCTGCGCCGCAA
>SXJH01000114.1 GCA_005779435.1 Nitrosomonas sp.
GATCTTTTGCCGACTCCCAAAGGCGTTGCGCTAGCGCTTCTGGATGCTTGTCGGCAAGAAGATGTCACAATCAACAAAATTACCAAGCTTGTTCAAACCGATCCGGCATTATCCGGGCGCTTGATTCTGCGGGCGAACACCGCCAATCAGCAATCGCGCCCCGTTACCGCCGTATCGGAGGCTGTATCGCACATCGGCTTGACAGCAGTCAAGCAGCTTGCCTTGGGATTTTCATTAGTCGACCAATATCAGCAAGGGCCATGCGAAGGGTTCGACTACCATGCATTCTGGTCGCATTCCTTGTTGACGGCGATTGCGATGCAAGCGTTGGGTAAGCAAATGCATGTCAGCGCTCCCGATGAATTGTTTTCCTGCGGTTTGATGGCGCGTATCGGGTGCTTGGCGCTGGCCACCGCCTACCCGGATCGCTATGCCGAGTTGCTTGCACAGCAAACACTCTGCTTGACGCTTAGCGAATTGGAGCAGCGCCACATACAAACAGACCACAATGAAGTCACTGCAGCCATGATGATCAATTTCGGCTTTCCACGGATTTTTGTGGAATCGGTCTATTATCATGAAGCGCCCGAAGAATCGAATTTTTCCGAAGGTTCCCGGCCCTATCAAATTGTGCACCTGCTTTATTTGGCAAAAAAAATCGCCGATTTTGGTATGGCCGAAGAATCCAATCGTTGCGGATGCATGGCCGAATTGATTTTATTGGGCGGCAAGAGCGGTCTTAATGCGGAAGCTTTGGGCACATTGGTCGACGGAGCCATGAAGGAATGGCAGGCATGGAGTGTAATATTCAAGATACCCGCCATGGAGTTGCCGCCTTCGTTCATCGAGATAGTCAATAGCGCGGCGCCGCGCCCGGAGAACAGCCAGCACGCATCTTCTCTGCGCATTCTGTTAGCGGAAGACGATGAGGCCGCACAAATTCTCGTTAAAGAATTCTTGGCCAATAACCTGGGACATACCGTATTTACAGCCAGCGACGGCCATCAAGCACTGGCATTGGCGTTGGATAAATTGCCGCATATCGTCGTTACCGATTGGTTGATGCCGGTGATGAACGGCTTGGAATTGACGCGTTCCTTGCGCGCAACCAATTGGGGTAAAAATTTATACATCGTCATGTTAACCAGCGTTGACGATGAAGAAGATGTCATCGAAGCCTTCGATGCCGGGGTCGACGATTATGTAACAAAACCGATCAATTTTCGTGCCCTTCGCTCCAGGCTGCGTGCGGCGTGGCATTACCGGCAGCTACAAGAATCCTGGGAACGCGACCGTGATCAACTGAAGCGCTTTGCAGCCGAGCTTGCGCTGACTAACCGCAAACTCGAACATTATGCATTGACCGATATGTTGACCGAATTGCCCAATCGCCGCTCAGGCATGGAAACGTTGGCCGAAGCATGGAGCATTGCCGATCGATCCGATCTGCTTATGGCGATTATGCTCATCGATATCGATCACTTTAAAACCATCAACGATACCTACGGGCATTCTGTCGGCGATAAGGTTCTGAAGGAAATTGCCGCGCTGTTCCGGAAAGCGGCGCGAAAAGGAGATGCCTTCTGCCGCTTCGGCGGAGAGGAATTTCTGGTCATTTGCCAGCCTGGGAACGTCGATGCGAAATCCGCAGTTATTTTTGCCGAGCGATTGCGTCGAATGGTCGCCGCATATTCCATTCAAACCGATGAGATCCGGCTCCAAATCACGATCAGCATAGGCATTGCTCTAAAAGAACCGGCGACAAAAAATGAAAATCAACTGATCAATGCCGCCGATAAAGCGCTTTACGCCGCCAAGAACGCGGGAAGGAATCGCGTTTTCATGGCCCTCAAAGACCAATTCATACCAGTACCGGCACCGGCACAATCCAGAAATTCCACCGATAAGAGATAAGTACGTTTCTTGTTATGCAAAGAAAACACTTGGGATATTCCGATTAGAAAATGCGGGCCAATCGACTCTTAATCCCGGCGATACAGTGTGCGATCATAACCGTCATACTCGGGTGTTTTCCGACTATGGCAACTTCAAGCGGCAAAGCAATAGACAATTCATTGCTGAATCTCAGTATCGAAGAATTGATGAACATCAAAGTCACCACGGCGTCCAGACGTCCGCAGAAGCTTACCGAGGTGCCCTCCGCAGTTTTTGTGATCACGCAAGATGACATACGCCGCTCCGGCGCAACCAACATTCCGGATGCCTTAAGAATGGCGCCGGGTGTAGAGGTTGAACGTATCGGAACCGACAAATGGGCGATCAGCATTCGCGGATTTAATAGCCGCTTCTCCAATAAGCTGCAGGTGCTCATGGATGGCCGCAGTGTTTACCTGCCGACCACTTCCGGTGTCATTTGGTCGCAACAAGATACCTTGATGGAGGACATCGAGCGCATTGAGGTGATTCGCGGCCCCAATGCCGGCGTATGGGGTGCCAATGCGATCAATGGCGTCATTAACATCATCACTAAGAAAGCCGCCGATACGCAGGGCATGCTTTTTACTGCGGGAGGAGGCGGTTTTGAGCAAGGATTTGTCGGCGTGCGCTACGGCGGCAAGATCAGCGAAGAAACGCCTTTCCGGGTCTATGCCAAAGGATTCACGCGCGACCACACCGCAGCCGTGGCTGGAGGAAACAATAACGACCAATGGCACTCGGGCAGAGGAGGATTTCGCATCGACCATAGCCGTGGAATCGATCAATTTACCTTGCAAGGCGATATTTTTTCCAACTCCATCGGTGATGCAATCAACAAATTGGGGTTGAGCTTGCCTTCGATTTCTGCGGGCGGGCGCGGTCACGAAGAAGGCGGGAATATCCGCCTGCGTTGGGATCGCACATTGTCCGACC
>SXJH01000115.1 GCA_005779435.1 Nitrosomonas sp.
CATACGGATAGTGCCGGGCAGCAAATCGACGATGCCGAAACGCGCGATGGCATGCGTATGCCCGCCGCAAAATTCCATGAAATGATAGGTACGACCGGGATCGGCTTCGGAAATTATTTTTCCGGCGATTATCCGCGCCACGCCGCCGGTACGAAATTCATCGATATACTTCACGATCGATTATGTATCCGGTGTGTCGTTGTGCGCCGACAATTCGGCAAACAGGGCCAAGGTGCGCTCCGCTTCATGTTGATCCAGCTTTTGTAGCGCAAAACCAACATGCACGATGACATAATCTCCGGGAATTACATCCTCTACCAGCATCAGTGAAACTTCTTTGCGTATGCCGCTTAGGTTGACGATTGCATGATTTTCCGCAGTCAGTTGTTCGACACAAGCAGGAATTGCAAGGCACATACGCGTTTATTGCAGGTTTTTCGACGCGGAAATTATGACATAATTAATCATCGCGATTACGGATAACTACTGAAAATGAACAGAGATCATGCTTTTACTCACTCTACGCTTGTTTTTTTAGCCGGATTTTTAGGTCTGCTCATCCTTCCCGTTTCTGCCCAAGCGGATAAAAGCATATGGATCGATGTCGATACGACAGAACAAATTTTACGCGTGATGCAGGGCGATACCGTTCAAGAAGTGTACAAAAATGTGGCGATTGGACGTTATGGAACGACTTGGTCCAAAGTGACGCTTGACGATAAAACGCCGCTGGGTAAATTCAAGATAGGCTGGATTAATGAGAAAAGCCGCTATCATCGTTTTTTTGGATTGGATTATCCCAACCGCGACATTGCAGAGCGCGCCTTCAGTGAAAAGAGAATCACTGTCGATACCTGGTATTCCATTTTGGAAGCGGAAAACAGAGGAAGAATACCGCCCCAAAACACTTCATTAGGCGGTTACATCGGAATACACGGCATCGGCAGAGGCGACAAAGACATTCATCATCAATACAACTGGACCAATGGCTGCATTGCACTCACTAACGAGCAAATTGATCAGCTCGGTCGATGGCTTAAGCCCGGCGTGGTGGTAAATATCCGCTGATTCGCAGACTCTTGCGCGCCACGATAACACAATGATAAATAACAATACATTTTCTCTTTGCCCGTTGTTCGGCGATCAACATGTTGTTTTTATGTTACCGTGCCTTGCAATTTTGTCCCGCAATCATTTATTTTGCAGCAAAAATCGGATAAGATGCCAGTGCGCCGCTGATACTTAGGTATTGGTTGCAAATAGAAAGTGGTGGATGTTTGTGCATATTGAACAGAATAAACAACTGAGGAGATCAGAGAATGAAAGGAAGAATTCAGCATCCAGGTCGTAAGTTAGCGCTGGCAGTTATCATTGGCGCTTTTGTTGGTTTGACAGGCTGTGCATCTACAGGGCAATTGCAAGAGCTGGAAGACAGACTGAAAGGCGATATCGCTGCAGCTAAAGCCGATGCCGCTGCCGCCAAAGCCGATGCCGCCGCTGCAAGTGCAAAAGCAAATGAAGCATTAGGTGTTGCTAACGAAGCAAACAGACGCTCAATGGACACAGAATCGAAAATTGATCGCATGTTCAAGAAAGCAATGCATAAATAATAGTTACTGCTATTTGTGCCCAAAAGCCCCTCTCATGAGGGGTTTTTGTTTTGTGCCGTTATTTTTAAAGCATTCCAATTTTTCTCCCCTTCCTTCATTACATCCGATAGCGCTACCATACGGCTTCTTTTTCGGTTAACCCCGGCATCTTTGCTATGAAATGGGCAAGCGTTTAAGCATTATCTTATTTACCTTGATTGCGTTCGGTGCAACGAACATTTATTTGTTCCGCAACGTCTTGCTCGAAACGCTGATCGGCGCTGAATTAAATAAACGAAACCTTCCATTGCAATCGATTGCAGCGCTCGATGTTTCGATTGACGGCTTTCATTTGCGAGATCTGATCGCAGGCGAAAACAAGGAATTTCGTATTCATCGAGCGCGTGTAGTATGGAATTTTCACGATATCTTTGCAGCAAACGCTATTTCGGTTGAGATAAGCGGATTAGCGGCAAATATTGCGGTAAGCGCAAAACAAATCTCACCGCCTGGCGAGTCGTTTCTATTACAACGCTTCGCCATGCCGTGGTTGTCGACGCTCTCATTGGAAAACTCGGTCATCCATTTTCGAACCCTTGCCGGTGACGGCGCCATGACGCTTTCCGGCGGGATTACGCCGGGACGGGAAGGCCAGCGCGCACTCAAGTTGGATATGGTTTTATCGGGCATTATCGTGCAGGGCCGCGCGACATTAGCCGCAAGACTCGATTCGCAAGGAAATATGCAAGGAAGCATCCAGATGGGGGGCGCGCTGAAAACACCGGAACTCAGCATCGGCGGATTCTCGGGTAATACGGCCTTTAAAGTCGCGATGCTGCAACTGCAGAATGCGCAAACCGAATTTGTATTTTCGGATATTTTATTCAGCGAAAAAACAGCAAATGGATTTGCAAACAAACTCGCAATAGACCGCGCCGCCTTTGTCGGCAATGTACTCGGATTGCCCGATTTCTGGACCGGCAAACTCGATATTGATATTGAAAACGGGCAATGGGTCTCCGAATCTTCGCAAATCCGGCGACTGACCGCTGCATTGCCGTTACAGATCGATACCGGAAAAACCGGCTCCTGGTATATTGGGTTGCGAGACGCTGCAACGGTAACAGTGGAAGAAATCGGAGCTGTCCATTCGGCGCGCACCGAAGAACCGCTAAAGCTTTCGTTTGCACAGGCGGATTTTGAATTGACCCGACATGCCGCGACATGGTCTCTGCGGCACAATGTGGTTGCGATGCCCGGAAAACACGCCGTATTGCTTCAGCGTAAGAAGGCTGCGGCAATCGAAGCGCAAGCTCATCCGGGAAAAATAACTTTCACGGGAAAGATCGATGATCGACATCAATATCAGGGCCGAATTATCATCGATGATTTTGCGTTAACATCGCCGCCATTGCATTTGGAAACAAAAGACATTTCGGTTGCGGCATATTGGAACGATGCGGACTTAGGCAATGCCGCCGATTTTTCTATCGGGCAATTGCAATTTCCGGCACCGCAACCGCTGCTCACACCGCTATCGATCTCCGGCAGCATTAGAAATCAAGCGGCGGCTGCGGAACCGCTCGAATACGTGCTGAATCTCAGTGGGGGCGTGCCCGATGGAGTTCGTTACATTCAAGTTACCGCCAGTCATGCAATGCATACCGGCGAGGGCAAGCTGCTGGCGGAGCTGGGGCCGATCAATTTCTCGCCCGATGGTCTGCAGCCCGATTTGTTGCTTCCCATGTTCGGGCGATGGACAGACGTTATCGGCCGGATGAATGCAAATGCCCAATTGAAATGGACTGCGGAAGGTATCGCAAGCAGCCGGGGATCGCTTGATCTGCGCGATTTTTCGTTTATGCACGAGACAATCAAAGTAAACGATTTAAACATATCGCTACAGATCGACGATTTATCGACCCTCAGCAGCCTGCCGCATCAAGCAATCGCTATCCGCCGTATCGATTTGGGTATCCCGATCGAGGATTTGCTCGTTTATTATCGGCTCGGACAAGACCCCTTGCATGTCATGCTCGAAAAAGCGCAATTCCGTTTGATGGATGGCTTGATCTCGGTAGCGCCGACCCATATCGACCCCGATGAGAGTATCAATCTCACGGTTCACGTCAGTAATTTCGATTTGGAGGCTTTATTTGATTTGATTCAAATCGAAGGTCTTGCCGGCAGCGGCCGTCTCGATGGACAGATTCCGGTGACACTGGCAAAAAATCGAATGACGGTTAAAGGCGGCCATTTGGCTGCAAAAACACCGGGGGTGCTGCACTTTAAATCCGAGAAAGCGGCTCGATATTTAGCATCCGGTGGACAGGAAATGAATTTGCTGTTACAAGCGCTGCAAGACTTTCATTACACCGAGCTGGCCATACGTTTCGACAAATCCGCCAACCATGATTTATCGGTCAAACTCTCCCTGCTGGGCAACAATCCGGCGGTGAAGAATGGACAAGATTTCCGGCTGAATATTAAATTCGAGGCCGGGTTGGATAAGATTCTGAAAGCCATCGACTTTGGCCACCGCTTGTCCGATGAAATTCTAGGCGGGTCATTCAGATTCCATTAAGTGAGATTGCACTAAATTACCGTCATGGAGCAAGAATGCTCAATACCAGATTCCGGATTCACCGGGTACTGGATTCATTAGCAACGAGGAGTGCGATCATGAGAAAAATTGATCAGATGATAAATAAAGCAATCTCCGGAACATTGTTATTGCTTTTGTGTGCCGCCGTTATTGCGTGCGCCCCCATTGTCAAAGTGGAAACGCCATCGGAGCCGATTACGATTAACCTCAACATCAAACTGGACGCCGATGTCCGGGTAAAGCTGGCAGATGAGGCAAAGAAAGATATTGCGGCCAACCCCGGTGTTTTCTAAGGAGCCGCCGATTGATCGGCGAACGAGATGAAACACGAGGCGCATGGAACGAAGCGATTCGCTCGTACAGCCAATAAATCAGCGTTTCCTTAAGAACGAAAATCAGGAGAAAACTATGCGATGCATCCCTAATATGAAAACTTGCGAACCGATGTCGGCCATTACCGGTATTATTTTCCTAACACTGATGCTGTGTACAACTCAGGCTGCAGCGGGAACGCTGGAGAATTTGCGCGCTTCCGGCGCAATCGGCGAGCGATATGACGGTTATGCCGTTGCCAAGGAACCCGGCGCACAAGCCGATGTGGACGAAATCAATGCCAAGCGGCGAGCGATTTACCAAGAAAAGGCGGCTGCACAGGGCGTTCCCATTGAGCAGGTCGGCAAAGTATACGCGGAAGAAATTATCAAAAATATTCCCGCCGGAACTTGGATTCAGCTTAACGGGCAGTGGCGGCAAAAAGAATAAACTCATTGACACTGCCCTCATCGAACAAATCAACGGCTCATGCGTTCGATCATCGCATTCCCGAACGCTGAGCAAGAAACTTGCCGAGCGTTGTCCATCAGGCGCGCAAAATCGTAAGTAACAACCTTATCCTGAATGGTTGCTTCCATTGAGCGGATAATCATATCCGCCGCTTCCGTCCATCCCAAATGCCGCAGCATCATTTCCGCCGACAAAATGATGGAGCCGGGGTTGACTTGATCCTTCCCGGCGTACTTGGGTGCGGTGCCATGCGTGGCTTCGAAAACAGCCACCGAATCGCTGAGATTCGCGCCCGGCGCGATAC
>SXJH01000116.1 GCA_005779435.1 Nitrosomonas sp.
AAACCATGACAACAAAACAACACGCTCAAAACTTATTGCACTTTATCGACGAAAGCCCAAGCCCATGGCATGCGGTTGCTTCGATTGAAACAACGATTCAATCATTTCAATTCGTCAAACTCGACGAAACAACCAAATGGCAACTGCAAGCAGGCGGTCGTTATTATGTAATACGCGACGATTCTTCGATTGTGTTGTTTGTTTTAGGAAAAAAAGCACTTGCGGAATCGGGTTTCAAAATCATTGGTGCCCATACCGATTCTCCGGGATTTAGAATCAGACCGAATGCCGCAACAACAGGCAATGGCATCGTTCGATTAGGCGTTGAAATCTATGGCGGCCCGATTCTAGCCACGTTCACCGACCGGGATTTAAGTTTGGCGGGACGAGTCAGTTATATCGATAATCGCAAGCATCTGGCGCATAAACTGGTGCGCTTCGACCAACCGCTGTTACGCTTACCGAACCTTGCCATTCACATGAATCGGGGTGTCAATGAAGATGGCTTAAAACTGCACAAACAAAACGAATTGCCACTGCTGCTCGCGCAATTGACCGACGATCAGTTGCCGCAATCTTATTTTCTGACATTACTGGAACATGCTGCCGGTCTTGATGCCGCTACACAAATATTGTCGTGGGATTTGGCGGTTTACGATACGCAAAAAGGTGTATTGTGGGGTGCAAATCAGGAATTCTACGCGAACAGTCAAATCGACAACTTGGCTTCCTGTCATGCAGCATTGCAAGCCTTGCTCGACGATACCGTACTGAAAAACAGCGATAGCACGCTGGTCTGCGCGCTCTTCGATCACGAAGAAATTGGCAGTGAAAGTCATATTGGTGCTGCCGGTAGTTTCCTGAGCGACATATTGCAGCGAATCGCCATCGCCACATCAATGGATCGCGAAAGCACTGCGCGTGCGCTGGCAAATAGTTTTCTGATCAGCGCCGACATGGCGCATGCTTATCACCCCAATTTTCCTTCGTCGTACGATGCGGAGCACAAAGTTTTCGTCAATAAAGGCCCGGTGATCAAGTCCAATGCGAACCGGCGCTATAGCTCCGAAAGCATTTCCGCCGCACACTTCATCCGCTGGTGCGAAGAAGCCGATATCCCGTATCAACGCTATTCGCATCGCAGCGATCTTCCTTGCGGCAGCACCATCGGCCCAATCGCATCGGCCAAACTCGGTATCCGCAGCGTCGATGTCGGCTGCCCGATGTGGGCAATGCACAGTGCACGGGAAAGTGCCGGTGTACATGATCATGAATATCTGATCAGAGCATTGAAACGATTTTTTGGCAATTAGGGAAGCACTGAATAATTCGGCGAGCGATATGAAGCACGAGGCGCATGGAACACAACAACCGCGACCTATCGAACACGATAGGCGAGGGAGCGAGTACCGTGCAACGAAGTGATTCGCTCGTACAGCCAATTAATCAGCGTCCTCTTAGAAAAACTTCGCCGGTTGTTCATCCATCTTGCGGCACAGCTCTGGGCCGTCGATTGTTATCGATAGCAACATAAGTCAATACGGCCTCAGTCACTTTGATGCAAATCTCATTCCCGCCTTCGCGCACGCCGCGTTGCGCATAAACCGCCACATCGACGGTAATCGAGGTTCGCCCTATTTTGACGATGTCGGCATAAAAGCTGACCAGATCGCCGACAAACACCGGTTGCTTGAATACAAAGGAATTAACGGCAACTGTAGCAACTCGCCCGCGTGCGCGTCGAATTGCCGGGATACTGCCGGCGATATCGACTTGCGACATAATCCACCCGCCGAAAATATCGCCGGCATAGTTGGTATCCGACGGCATCGGCACCATACGCAATACGGGCTGAGCATCCGGCAGGGAAACGTGCAACGACAGATCGTCCGGTATGTTGTTCATATTCTAAAAAGGACGCCGCTCGACCGGGATCCTGCCGAACTTATTCCTGGACATGTCAGCGTATATAGTCTTCCGGGAATGGAAATTGCGTTTGTTCACGATTCAACTGACTGACTTGCCGTATCAGAACATCCGCATCCGACCATCCGGATTGATCTCTGGAAGGAATCCAGCGCGCACGCAAATACCCTTTTTTATCAAAAAGAAATTCGATATGCTCCGGATTTTTCCCACGCCCGATGATATCGGGGTGATTCAGCGTGCGGCGCCATAGCATATAGCTGTTCACGATCTCAGGCGCGCCTTGCGTCACCACAGAAAAAGGCAATGCCGCCGAGGCTTGCTCCAATTCATCAATACCAAGCTCCTGCGTCGGCACCGCCAGAATTTCGATATTTTGCTGCTGCAAGCGATCGTATGTCTGCCTCAATTGCGCTAACCGTTCCTGCGATTGCGGCCATGAGAACAGGATCAGCAAAACAGTTTTCCGCTCACGGAATTCCTGTAATGCACCTTGACTGCCATCGTGTTTGTTGAAAGAAAATAGCGGCGGTTTAGCAAAAACTTTCTCGAAAATAATTTCCGGCGACAAAATACGCGCTTGATAACCTCTTGAGAGGGCATGAATATAATTGACCAAATCCCATCGATCATCCTCGGACATTTTATCGGCATAGCCGGGCATATCCGTGTTCTTCATACCGTATGTGATCCAGTTATAAAAATCGCCTGGCGTATGTTCAACAATATGCGGCTCTATCAGCAGATCCGGTAACTTAGTCGATAAGGTACGCGATTTAATGCCATTTCCCATCCCTTGCGGACCGTGACATTCCACACAATGTTGCATGTACAGTGCCGCGCCATTGGATATCGATATCGCATCGAAAGGCGCTGGCGGCTTACGATAAGTCTCTGGATATGCTTCGATCGTCAGTGGCGGTAACACAATTGCCACCCCGGAAACAAACATCAGCGACGGAATAGCAATCAAACGCTTCAGTGTCCAGCGCCGCAATCTGCCAAACTGTATCGCCAATACCGCCAGCAGCAAAATCGCAACACCGCTCCATACTTGCAAAGCAACATTCGGCTTGTTCCAAGTTGCCTCAACCGAGAACCGGAACGGGAAAATCCATTCTTCAATGGTCGCATGTTTAACAGGCGTTGTATTGGCAATCAATGTTGCAATAAGGATCAAAATAAGCGCCAGAAGAAACTCAATGCGCACCCACTTTTTCATCCCCATCCGCGCATCGCGCATTTGAATCGGATCTTTACCATCGGTCAGCAGCGGCAGCCAATGTGCACGAACCGACACGGCAATCAGAAGAATCACACACAATAACAAAATCTTAACGCTCAGCAGCCAACCGTACGGCGTTGCCACCAAGGCAGCGTAATGCCCATCGAGCAAACGATCGGCAATCAGGACGCCCGTCAAGATAATTACCAGCATTACTGGTAACGCAATCGAAGAAAAACGCTGCAATATTTCGATTTCGGATGGTTTCGATTTAGTCGTCTTACCGTTCTTATTATGATCGTGAATAAGCAACAAGAAAGCGGGCAATGCGCCAAACCAAATACCCGCAAGAATCAGATGTAATACATAAGGTGCAATAGCGATTAACGATAATTCTTCAGCGGCAATATGACTCGCGAAAGAACCAGCGATGAGCGGCAATGTCGCAATACTCGCACAAAATAAGTACTGCCAGCGCGCCTTGCTCGATGCATTTATCAAGTACAAAACCGAAAAAACCAACAACAACGCGGATGCGATACGCCAAACCCAAATTTGACCGGCGCGCGTTTCTTGAATAATGCCCAACCAAACATCTTGCCGCCACATGTCCGTCGTACCTGTTATTTGCGCGATCATTGTCATCAATGTCACTATCAGGCAGATAGGAATGCTGAGCGCCAGCCATGGAAAATACCGCTCCAGTTTTTGAGTCCACTTTTCTGAATAAGTACGCGGCTTGGTATTTGCGATAGTTATAAATATGCAACTACCCAATAAAACCAGATTTGCTGCCAGTTGAACCCAACGTGCACTTGCTGCAATAATTTCTAGCATCTTTACTGCGTTTTGACTTTCACATTAAAATCATAATTTGATTCAATAACATGACCATCTACTGACATCACACGATAATGCACCGTGTAACGACCCGATTCGATTTCGTGCAATTTCAACACGATCGATTTTGGATCATCCGCAACTATTTCCGGACTATTCTCAGTCACGGCATTTTTATTCGCATCACGCACAACCACCGATGCGTAAGCGCCTTCCACTTTTTCGTTAAACCAAAGCTGAATCTGCTTCGGTGGAACAGTCAACGTTGCTCTGCGCGGCGGATCCGATTTAACCAGCGACGCATGCGCCATGGCGTTTTGAGCTTGAAATAATGCCGGCAACATCAATAACAACATAGCACCGACTGTCATTTTCTTAGCCACAAACTCAACATATTGTTTTGTATACACAATCTTTTCCTTAGCTCTTTTGTATTTTCTGTTTCTGATCCGCTAAACAAGGATGAGTTCAAAAAATGAAACTCATCCTTATTTCACAGCAAATACTAATATTAAGCAGCGCCCTCGGCTTTCTTTTTACGCATCATCATGAATGCCGCAGCGCCTGCAATCAATAATACAATCGGCGCTATGATCGCAATCTTCGGGGTCGGACGGCCTTCGCCTACCGAGAACGGAAAGCGCGATACATA
>SXJH01000117.1 GCA_005779435.1 Nitrosomonas sp.
AACTTGAAGAGGCAATCAATCAGTATCTTGAGCATCGAAATGCCAATCCAAAACCGTATCATTGGACGGCCACTCCGGAGCAGGTTCTGAAAAAAGTGAATAAAGCTAAAGATATGTTGCGGACGTTACACTAGTTACGACCTAAAAACAAGAAATGAGGGAAATAATGCAAAAAATGGGGCGATCCAGGTCAAAATCGGGTGGATTATTGCAATTTTCCATGATTACTTGGGTTAGTCTCTACTGTGTGATGAATTAATCAGTGTTTCCTTAGTTCCTGTTGCTTTTTTGCCTCACTAACCATATCCAGTGCTTCAAAGCCGCTGTTCATCAAGTGTTTTCCGAGTATTAAATATCAATCAGTTGTGTTGTTTTTCAGGGACGACTATGTAATTCAAACCATCAACAAAGCTCTGTAAGTCATTGGATAAGCTTGATTGCAATTCCATCGGCTCACCCGATAACGGGTGAATGAATTGTAAGCTGTGCGCGTGAAGGAACATTCGCGATAATTTTTTAGAGCTGCTCATCCCTACTTTCGCCAGTTGTTTGTTCAACTCAAAATCGCCATATTTATCGTCGCCGATGATGGGATACCCCAAATGCGCCAAATGAACCCGAATTTGATGGGTGCGCCCCGTTTTAATTTCCGCATCCAATAAACTGTAGCTTTTCCAAACTTTCCGCAAAGTAAAAATCGTATGTGCATACTTTGACTTATCGCCGTCGCCGCGATTCTCAGCAACCGCCACGCGGCGCTCGCCCGTTGCCGTCAAAAATTTATCGAGCGCAAGTTTTACATGCTGCCGCGCATTGCGCCATGTTCCTTTCACCATTGCCAAGTAATGCTTTTCAATTAATCCCTCGCGAATTTGCCGGTGCAACTCAACCAGCGCGCTACGTTTTTTCGCTAGCAGCAATACCCCCGACGTTTCGCGATCCAAGCGATGCACCAGTTCGAGGAATTTCCACGACGGATTTTGCGCCCGCAATTGCTCGATCACACCGAAACTAACGCCGCTGCCGCCATGCACTGCCATACCGCCTGGCTTATCGATTACCAGTAACGCATCGTCCTCGTAAAGGATTGTAAAAGCAAAAAACTGGTTTGGAGCGATAACGGATTGTCGTTGCACTTTGTTGTCAACTACCCTGATCGGAGGAATTCGCAACAAATCGCCGGATTGCAATCGATAGCTGGCGCCGATCCGCCTACCGTTAACCCGTACTTGACCGCTGCGGATCAATTGATACAGATGGCTTTTGGGGACATTCTTAAACCGTTTTAAGAAAAAATTGTCGATTCGTTGATTGTGTCCGTTTTCATTGATATATTCCTCGGTAACGGACACAGGCAAACTCGCCGCGTGCGATGTGTCAACTGTTTGTGGCATTTTCAAAGCAAAGAATTTCCGTAAAGAAAGATGATGATTTACCGATTTATCGGGGACAAAAAATAATTGGATTGACAAGGCATTATAATTTATAAAAAAACATATTCATGAAAGCAACAACAGAATACAAAGTTGTGTTTTGAACTTTATGTAAAATCTGTTACCTTACGCATGGATAAGGCATATAGAGCCATTATTATTTCAAATAAAAAATAATTGATTCTCGTCTTTCGAAGCTCAATAACAAATATAAAAATTACACTACTGAATAAGATATATAGTTGATAAATAACCATTATAACAAAACTGCTCAAACAAAACCTCGTCATTTCAACTGCGTATACCAACAATCTATCCGAGAAAATGCGGATAGTGTAATTAAATAAAACACGTAAGGTTTGTAAATGAAACGAATGTTATTTAACGCAACCCAACCGGAAGAGTTACGGGTTGCGATAGTTAATGGTCAAACGCTGATTGACCTTGACATCGAATCGATCAGCAAAGAACAACGCAAGAGCAATATCTACAAAGCTGTTATCACACGAATCGAACCAAGTTTGGAAGCTGCATTTGTGGATTATGGCTGCGAGCGTCACGGCTTTTTGCCATTCAAAGAAATCGTACCTTCATGCCTATCTAAGAGCGGTGCAACAAGCGAACGCATTCAAGACCTCCTGCACGAAGGCCAAGAACTAATCGTTCAAGTCGATAAGGATGAGCGCGGTAACAAAGGCGCGGCACTCACTACCTATATCTCACTCGCCGGGCGGTATTTGGTCTTAATACCTAACAATCCGAATAGCGGTGGCGTATCGCGCCGTATTACAGGCGATGAACGCAATGAATTGCGCGATGTCATTGCCCATCTCGAAATCCCCTCCGGCATGAGCATCATTGCCCGAACCGCCGGTATTGGCCGCAGCACCGAAGAATTGCAATGGGACTTGAATTACCTGACGCAGCTCTGGCATGCAATTGAGGAAGCGGCCAACCATCAAAATGGCGTTTTTCTGATTTACCAGGAAAGCAGCTTGGTCATTCGAGCAATACGCGATTACTTTAGCCAGGAGATTGGCGAAATCTTGATCGACAGCCGCGATATCTATGAGCAAGCAAGCCAGTTTATGGCGCATGTCATGCCGGCTAATGTGGATCGGCTCAAGTTCTATCACGACGATGTGCCGCTATTCTCACGTTTCCAAATCGAGCATCAGATCGAAACCGCATATTCGCGACAGGTAACGTTACCGTCGGGCGGCGCCATCGTGATCGATCATACCGAAGCATTGGTATCGGTGGACGTCAACTCTGCGCGCGCAATTCGCGGCTTGGATATCGAGCATACGGCACTGAATACCAATCTCGAAGCCGCCGACGAAATCGCGCGGCAATTGCGCTTACGCGACTTGGGCGGATTGATTGTCATCGACTTCATCGATATGGATGTTCAGCGTAATCAGCGCGAAGTCGAAGCGCGGCTGCATGAAGCGCTACGACAAGATCGCGCACGAATTCAAGTCGGAAAAATTTCACGCTTCGGATTGCTCGAATTATCCCGCCAACGCCTGCGCCCGTCTCTCGGTGAAAGCAATTACATTCCTTGCACACGCTGCCAAGGCACCGGATTCATTCGCGGTACCGATTCGTCGGCGCTTCATGTGCTGCGAATCATCCAAGAAGAGGCAATGAAGGAAAATACCAGCGCGCTGCATGTTCAATTGCCGGTGGATGTTGCTACCTACCTGCTCAATGAGAAACGCGCCGAAATTTACGACATTGAAGTTCGCCAGAAAATCAATATCGTTTTGATTCCCAATATCCATATTGAAACACCGGCATATAACGTCGTGCGCATCCGGCACGAAGATACCAAAACGCATGAAAATATAGCCAGCTATAAGCTGGTCGAAAAGAATACCGAAGATACCAATCCGGTTATCGGCGAGCAAAAAAACAAACCGGTTCGTCCGCAAGCAGCAGTGCAAGGCATCACACCATTGCAACCGGCGCCTGTTCGCGAAGATAAATCGCGCGATACGTCGTTGCTGGACAAATTTTTCAGTTGGTTTAAACCTACCGGCACTGAAGAGACAAAAACGGAGATTACCGATAAACAACAAGCAGCTATCGAAAAGGCCGAAATATCGCAAGAACGAAACCGCTCACGTGGCCGTCGAACGCGCGGAAAGGGTGATCGCAATAAAGATGGTTCCGCCCATAAACAAAGTAAGCAGGAATCCGATGCATCCGATACCGATATTGCATCCAGCGAGCATCGTTCTTATTTATCGGAAGCTCGTTCAAACCGCGATCAACCTGAATCGAAATCATTGGCTGAAACTCATTCCGCAGACACAATGCCCGGCCCGGAAATATCCGCCATCGAAAAATCCAATGCTGACGACGAGAGCGCAAGAACCGCTCCTCGCAAGCGTTCACGCCGACAGCGCGGCGGCAGGAATCGCGACCAATCGATGCGTGCAAAAAATCCATCGGACAATCAGCATTCTGAAATTGACGAATCCGCAGGAGACGCCGATGATTCATTATCCGCACATGAAACCGCGATAAGTCTTTCAGTCAGCGATGAACCGCGGGATTCTATTCCAGAAACGCCAACTCCACCGCCGATCGCCAAAAGATCTGAAAAAAAAGCAGCTGTGCATGCAGCGCCGCTGCACGATCAGCCAGCGGCAGCTCAGGAATCCGAAAGCAGTCCCGTCGGCAAGCTCCCGGATCTTACGAAAGTTGGCTTAATTATGGTTGAAACGCCTCCGGAAAAGGTTGCGGCGACTATCGAAGAAGTCGTGATACCCAAGCGATCGAAAAGAAAAATCAACAAAGAAGCTGTCTCGACCGCACCTGCAGAACCGCTGCAGCAAGTTGAAACGCGGGAATAAGAAAGACACCGAATTATCACACCACAGGCGCGATTGCCGCTACTAATGCGCCTGTTCCCAATTATCCCCCACGCCAACATCCGCGATTAGCGGCACATCCAGCTTCATGACATTGCACATATACCCCGGCAATGCGCTTTGAACGATATCGATTTCCGCATCCGGCACTTCCAAAACCAATTCATCGTGTACTTGCATGATCAATTTGCTGCGCAATTTCTCCTTTTCCAGCCAATTTTGGACCGCGATCATGGCCAATTTAATAATATCGGCCGCCGTTCCTTGCATTGGAGCGTTGATGGCGGCGCGCTCGGCACCCTGCCGACGATTGCCGTTGGTGTGATTAATTTCCGGCAACCAAAGCCTGCGCCCCGATACTGTTTCGACATACCCCAGCTTTCTGGCCTTTTCCCGCGTTTCTTGCATATAACGTTCCACGCCGGGATAGCGGGCAAAATAGCGTTCAATATAGGCGCGCGCGGCACTGCGCTCGATTCCTAATTGCGATGCCAAACCGAATTCCGACATGCCATATATCAAACCGAAATTAATCACCTTGGCGTAACGACGCTGCTCCTGATCAACTTGATCGAGCGGCACGCCGAACACTTCCGCTGCGGTAGCACGATGAATATCCTCGCCCGCAGCAAACGCTTTCAACAAACCGGCATCTTGGGAAAGATGCGCCATGATGCGCA
>SXJH01000016.1 GCA_005779435.1 Nitrosomonas sp.
ATCGCCATATTGCACAACGTCATGCGCCCCTCCATCGACAACGCACGAATGGCACTGCCCGAAAATTCAATGGCATACCCCGTTCCACCGGCTGTGCCGATTTCTCCGATAATAGCCAGCGCAATATCTTTGGCGGTAACACCCAAACCCAGTCGGCCTTCCACGGAAATTCGCATGGACTTGGATTTTTTCATTAATAGGCATTGCGTCGCCAGTACATGCTCGACTTCCGATGTGCCAATGCCAAACGCCAAACAGCCAAAAGCGCCGTGCGTGCTGGTATGCGAATCTCCGCATACCACCGTCATGCCCGGCAGCGTTGCGCCTTGCTCGGGGCCGATGACATGCACGATACCCTGACGCAAATCGTTCATCTTGAATTCGGTGATTCCCAATTCATCGCAATTTTGATCCAATGTATCGACCTGCAATCGCGATATGGGGTCGTGAATACCTTGACTGCGATCGGTCGTCGGCACATTGTGATCGGCAACCGCGAGAATTGAATTCAATCGCCACGGTTTCCGTCCGGCCAATTTCAAACTCTCAAATGCTTGCGGACTCGTGACTTCGTGCACGAGATGGCGATCGATGTATATCAGTGCCATGCTGTTCGGATCGTCAGATTCGATATGAACCACATGCTGGTTCCAAAGTTTGTCGTATAACGTTTGCATCGTGCGGAAATTATAAAAAACGGGTAACGCGCGATTATCCCATAAAGTTTACTTGCTGGTGATTTTTACTGGCGCTGCGCGTATTCTTTTAAGAAAACACGAACTTGGGTTTGCGACAAGGAATTCGCCTTTAAGCGAAAAACGGATAAGAAATTTATCTATTTAATGAATGGATTATTGTGATACTACGTGCCTATCTGAGATCCTCCAAGCAACGATAAAACGGCACATTGCCCTCATCTCTCAGTGCAGCATCGATTTCCGCTAACGGTTGCGGTTTACCGCATAAATACCCTTGGATCAAATTACATCCCGCCTGATGCAGCAATCGCAATTGCTCCGCTGTTTCCACCCCTTCGGCAATGACCTGCATATCGAGAGAATGCGCCAACGCAATGACGGTATTGACGATAGTGGCATCTTCTTTTGAATTTGTTGATGCCGCAATGAACGATCGATCGATTTTAAGCAAATCGAAAGGCAGGCGACTTAAATAATTCATCGACGAATAACCGGTACCGAAATCATCAATGGCAAGCTGTACACCCAATTCATTCAACCGGCACAAAAGTCTGAAAGCTTCGTTGACATTATTGATGAGAATACTTTCCGTAATTTCCAACTCGAGGTATTTGGGCGCAAGTCCCGTTTCATTTAATATATTCTCAACGATATCGAAAAAATTCTGTTCCTTGAATTGATTTATTGAAACGTTGACGGCAACACGCAATGGCTGCATACCTTCGAGTTGGCGCGCTCTCGCTTGTTCGCAGGCGCGACGGATCACCCATTCGCCTACCGGCAAAATCATACCGCTTTCTTCAAGAATGGGAATGAATTTATTAGGCGCCACAATACCTTTATCAGGATGATTCCAACGTAACAGCGCTTCGATACCGATTATTTCGCCGGAAAAAATATCAAGTTGCGGTTGATAGTGAAGCTCAAATTGATCGCGTTCGAGCGCCCGACGAAGTTGCGATTCCAATGCTAACTTTTCATTCGCTTGATTTTCGTTACCGAAGGTATAAAAGCTGGCGCAATTTTTACCGCGCGACTTGGAAAAATACATTGCCGTATCGGCTTTCTTCAATAACTCAGCCTCAGTCTCTCCATCGTCGGGGAAAAAACTGATGCCAATACTCGCCGACGTAAAATATTCCCGCCGCTCTAATAAAAACGGCTTTTGTATTTCCTTGAGAATACTATCGGCGACGGTATCGATATCGTTTTCCGATCGAATATCGTTGAGTAAAACGGCAAATTCATCTCCGCCCAGCCGAGCGACGGTATCGCCTTCGCGCACACAGGACAGCAATCGTTGACTCATTTGAATCAGCAAGTTATCGCCCGCTGCGTGTCCCAGCGTATCGTTAAAAATCTTAAATCGATCGACATCAAGAAACAATACGGCCACTTTACGCTCATGCCACCGCGCACGAGCAATGGCTTGCTCAACACGATCGCTTAACAACATGCGGTTCGGAAGGCCGGTCAGTACATCGTGACTCACCAAATGACGCAAGCGTTCCTCGTCGGTCATTCGTTGCGTAATATCCTTGCCGGTAGAAATAAAGTGTGTAATCGCGCCGTTGGTATCGCGCAACGGCGTAATCGTTTTCTCTTCATAATAGTGACTGCCATCTTTGCGCTGATTGATGAGAACACCGCTAAAAACTTCGCCGCGCAATATGGTGCTCCACAGATCCCGGAAAATATCGGCCCGATGCTTGCCGGAATTCAGAATAGCCGGCGTTTTCCCGGCGACCTCTTCCATACTATACCCGGTCATCGTTGCAAACGAACGATTCACATATTCGATAACGCCTTCCAGCGTCGTGATCATCACCAAATCGGCTGTTTGCTCAACAGCGGCAGAAAGTTTGCGCATAATTTCTTCAGAACGGTGCGATTCGGTAATGTCTTGTATCGTACCGATCAATATGCGCTTTTCCGAATTGTGCAGTGTTTCGATTTGCCCTTGTTGCCGCACGAATAAAGTACGGCCATCGTTCAGCACGATACCGTGTGCGATCGAGTAAGGCTGATTCGACGACGTTGTCTGTGAAACCGCCGCCTCAACCTGCGCACGATATGGTTCAGGTATCAGGTTAAGTATCGCATCCCAGGAAGGCCGGGATTGATCCCGATCAAACCCCAGCAACTGGAATATTTGATCCGACCACGCCATCTCGCCGGTTTGCAGATTCCAAACAAAATTTCCAATATTGGCGATACGTTGCGCCTCTGCTAACAAATACTGGTTATGACGAAAATCTTCAAGCATTTGCAACCGGATTTCCAATTGCTGCTTGAGCACCTTATTGCTTTCGTTCAAGGCTTGCGTACGTTCGTACACCAATTGCTCCAATTGCTCATTGGAATAAGCTAACGACTGAATGGTAATCAA
>SXJH01000118.1 GCA_005779435.1 Nitrosomonas sp.
GAGCAAACCGGCTTCGCGCATGGCATCGATTGCAGGTTGCGGAAAAATGCCGGATTTATCCGTTTCTGCGGCATTTTTTGCGACGGTATCCGTAATGATTCGTTCTGTAGCTTGTAAAAAGTTTGTCATTGGTTTTTAGGGCGCCATGGGAAGAAACTGAAATGGGAGGGGAAAACGTGCTTCATATCGATTCGCCAAATACCGCCGGCGGCGAATCTGCGGTAAGGCATTCGTTAAATACATAACGATCCGTTTCTTCGGCGTACCCATCGCTCTCGATCAATTCGAAACGAACGCACCGCTTTTCGTCGAATGCGTAGCGATACTTGTCGGGATGGGTCATATCGGATGAGGCGAGTTCATGAAATAAGCGATCCATTATCCACCACCGGCCGGATTCGGTAAAACGCCGGATCGCGCCGTTCGGTTCTTTAAAGCTGAAATCGATTGAATAAGTGCCGTCGGCATTCCTTGTTTGTACCCAGCTTTTTAACGTTCCGCCTTCTTCTAAATATTCACCGCTCCACACGCCGATCAATTTCACGTCCAGCGATACGCTTTGCGTTGAGTTTGCGATCACGGCACAACCGCTCAAGACCCAAGAGAAAAAAATGATTGCTGGAAATAACCTCGCCATATTCGTGTTTGTGCATTGCCGGGAGAAAAGTTGGCTATATCGCGTAAATATAGCTTAAAGCGTCAAACTCTCAAAACCAAATTTCCGCTCAATTTCGCTACGGGCTTTGGTTATGACAGTCGGATGCCGGTACGAGGATGCGCATCGATAGATTAACGCGGCGGCGGTGGGGGAGGGTTTCCTGCCGGAGGCGGTGGCGGGGTAAAGTTTGCCGGCGGATTCCGCTCGATATTGGCGGGAGGATCGCTGGTGATTCTGCCGCTGATGGGAACGCGGTGTCCTTTGGCGTACATGCATTGGATATAACCGATGTCATAGCGTTGCTGATTGACATAAGCCGAATTGCTGGCGGTGCCGGTACCTACCAAGCCGCCAGCCAGTAAACCCGTACCGGCGCCAATTGCAGCGCCGCCGCCACCGGCAATGGCTGCGCCTGCTGCAGCGCCTAACCCGGCGCCGATTGCTGCGCTTTCTAGGCCGCTGGTTTGCGAAGCCTGACGCGGCGTTAATCCGCCGACTTGTTCATACGCATAGCGCCTGCATTCGTAGTCGTCGGCACGGAATTGCTCAAAGCTTTTGCCGGTTCCCGGCAATGTCATCACGCTGGGGCCGGATGGCAAATGAACACATGCGGCTAATGTGCAAGCCATGATCGATGGCGCAAGAAGTTTTTTCGCTATTTTCATGATGATCTCGCTATATTATTGAGCATTGGGTTGAGGCGCGACTTGCAGCCAACCGCCAGGACATTGTTTCACTTCAGGGTAATATCCTGCCGGGTTTCGGCAGTAATACCAAGCATTGGATCTCGATGGAACAGGCTTGGATTGCTCGATATAGACGGGTGGTTGAGCGGGGACGCCGATAACGGGTGGGTTCATATAATAAGGGCGATACCAAGGATCGATATAGCCATAGCCGCGATAACCGTATGCTCCCCATCCGGGTCCGTAATAACCGCCCCACCAGCCCGGCCCGTACAAGCCGCCCCACAGCCATGGATCGTAATAAATGCCGCTTCCATGATGATGGTGGTGCCCATGACCGTCGTGATGATGATAACCGTCGCCGTCATAACCTTCGCCACCGGCATCGCCGCCACCCCCTTCCGCCCATGTCGGATGATGCAATGCCGATGTCAGCAAAAAAATTGTGAGGCAGAGTTGATATGTTTTTTTCATTCGCACCAGGCCTTGATTAATCGGTCAAAATCGCATCGCCATGCTGCTATGATTCGATTTTACAAAACACCTTGGTATACAATACGCATGCGTGTTGAGCAAACTATCCGACATGATTTAAATTTTAATAGTTCCAATCGTATGTTGGAATTCCAATTCAAATCGCTGTAATTTGAGCCGCGCTGGAAATCGATTATCGCTGCCAAACCGATCCGGAAAGCAGTATCATATCAAAATAAAATTTCCGTCCATTTATTATATTAGGAGAACTTTAGAATGTCACAAAAACACCCGGTTATCGCTGTTACCGGATCTTCAGGTGCAGGCACCTCAACCGTCAAAACCAGCTTTGAACATATTTTCCGTCGCGAGAAATTGACCGCCGCTATTGTGGAAGGCGACAGTTTTCATCGTTATGACCGCGAATCCATGAAACAAGCCGTTGCAGAATCGGAAAAGAACGGCGGGCGTCCGATCAGTCATTTCGGTCCGGAAGCCAACGAATTTGAAAAATTGGAAGCATTGTTTAAGGAATACGGCGAAAGCGGCACCGGAAAAACCCGTTTGTATTTGCACAACGACGAAGAAGCAAAACCGTGGCAGCAAAAAGCGGGCACTTTTACACCTTGGTCGCCGATTGCGCCGGGTTCCGATTTGTTGTTTTATGAAGGATTGCACGGCGGTGCAAAAAGCGATACGGCCGATGTCGCCCAATATGTCGATTTGTTGGTGGGCGTGGTTCCGATCGTCAATTTGGAATGGATCCAGAAGATTTTCCGCGATACCAATGCACGCGGCTATTCCACCGAGGCTGTAACGCATACCATTTTGCGCCGCATGCACGATTACGTGCATTACATCACGCCGCAGTTTTCACGTACCCATATCAATTTCCAACGTGTACAGACTGTCGATACTTCCAACCCGTTTATCGCGCGTGAAATTCCGACATTGGATGAAAGTATGGTGGTGATCCGCTTCAAAGATCCGGACGTCGTGGATTTTCCATTCTTATTGAATATGATTCACGATTCTTTCATGTCGCGTCCCAATACGATCGTTGTTCCTGGCGGAAAAATGGGTATGGCGATCGAGCTGATACTGACCCCGCAGATTTTGGATATTGTGACTAAAAGCAGAAAATAATCAATTTGATACACCGGCCGGAGCATTCCCGGGATCGCATGCCGCATATCCAATGTCCGGCTCGATTACGGATGCTTCCGCAGCGGTGTGTTTTTCGATATAACCGAATTCAAGTTTGGCTTCATACGTCAGATTATCGGGGATGATATGACTTCGGTACTGTCCGATTTAAATCCGCAACAACTTGAAGCCATCACATTACCGCATCAATCGGCGTTGGTCTTGGCCGGTGCCGGAAGCGGAAAAACGCGCGTATTGACTACGCGTATCGTCCATTTGATTCAATCGGGACAGGTCAATCCGCATGGAATATTGGCGGTGACTTTCACCAATAAAGCCGCCAAGGAAATGCTCACCCGCATTGCCGCGATGTTGCCGATCAATCCTCGCGGGTTATGGATCGGAACCTTTCACGGCTTATGCCACCGCATGCTGCGAACGCATTATCAGGATGCGGGTTTGCCGCAAGCTTTCCAAATCTTGGATTCCGGCGATCAATTGGCGTTGATCAAACGCATTCTGAAAGATTTTGCGGTGGACGATAAGAAATTCCCGCCGCGCCAAGTGCAATGGTTTATCAATAACGCTAAGGAAGCCGGTTTGCGCGCAGCTTTCGTGACCGTCGACGATGCCTATTCCAGGCGCATGCTTGAGTTTTATCAGGCGTATGAGCAGCAATGCCAGCGGGAAGGCGCCGTCGATTTTGCGGAACTGTTGTTACGCAGCTATGAGCTGTTGAATCGCAACGAAATTTTGTGCCAGCATTACCGCGAACGGTTCCGCCATATTTTGGTGGACGAATTCCAGGATACCAATCAACTGCAATACCAATGGCTGAAATTGCTGGCCGGTGTCGGCAAGCCCAATGCCGCCGCAGTGTTTGTGGTCGGCGACGACGATCAAAGCATTTATGCATTTCGCGGCGCCTATGTCGGCAACATGCGCGATTTCGAGCGCGATTTCAACGTTTCCAAAGTGATCAAATTGGAACAGAATTATCGTTCGCACGGCAATATTCTCGATGCCGCCAATGCATTGATTGAAAACAATCCGCAACGGCTGGGGAAAAATCTGTGGACGGAAGAAGGGAAGGGCGAGCCGCTTCGCGTTTACAATGCGCCGAACGATTTTGACGAAGCTGCGTTTATCGTCGAAGAAGTCAAAGCATTGCGGGCGGAGGGTATCGTGTTATCGGACATGGCGCTGCTGTATCGTTCCAATGCGCAATCGCGCGTTCTTGAGCACAGTTTGTTCAATGCCGGGGTTCCCTATCGAGTGTACGGCGGCATGCGGTTTTTCGACCGGCAGGAAATCAAGCACGCACTTGCTTATTTGCGCCTGATCGCCAATCCGGACGATGACAGCGCGCTGCTGCGCGTGATCAATTTTCCGGCACGCGGTATCGGTGCGCGCAGCCTGGAGCAATTGCAGGACGATGCCAGGCAACGCGATGTGAGTTTGTGGGCTGCCGCGTTGCAAAAATCCGGCGGCGATGCCGTGCTAACCCAAGATCCGTCAAAGCCGGTAAAAGGCGTTGCCGCGTTTGTGCGGTTAATGCTTACGCTGCGGCAAGCATGCCAGGCGCAGCCGTTGCCGCAAATCGTCGAGCACATGTTGACGCAAAGCGATTTGACGGCGTTTTACGGCAAAGAGCGCGATGGTGCGGAGCGATTGGATAACTTAAAGGAACTGATCAACGCGGCCATTAGTTTTGTGCATGAAGCCGAAGACGACAGTTTGGCGGAATTTCTCGCGCACGCTTCGTTGGAAGCCGGTGAGCATCAGGCCGGCAGCGGTCAGGAGGCATTGCAACTGATGACCGTGCACGCCGCCAAGGGATTGGAATTTCATAGCGTTTTCTTAAGCGGTTTGGAAGAAGGACTGTTCCCGCATGAAAATAGCGCAGCGGAAGCCAATGGCTTGGCCGAGGAAAGGCGCTTGATGTACGTTGCCATGACGCGCGCACGCCGCCGCCTGTACTTGAGCTTCGCGCAAAGCCGCATGCTGCACGGGCAAACCCGCTACAACATCGCATCGCGTTTTCTGGATGAAATACCGCAAGACTGCATAAAATGGCTGAGAACGGCGCCGCAAAAAGCTTTTAATCCCAGTCATTCGACATGGAATGCCCATCAACCGGCATCGGCCGCCTTCAATCGGCAGGATTCATCCGGCAATGCTGCGTGGCGAATAGGTCAGAACGTACAGCATGCCAAATTCGGTCCCGGTATTATCATCAACTACGAAGGCAGCGGCAGCGACGCGCGCGTTCAAGTCAATTTCGCGCAAGTGGGGACAAAGTGGTTGCTGGTTGAATATGCCAAACTGATTGGCGGTTAATTTGATTACACGGATACTTGCGCATTGACAGGTTTTTCTCTGTAAGGCATAAGCTTCCCATTTATTCGGCATTCTTGTATCGACTTTTCCGGATGCGTTGCCCGATCAATTATTCGTTTGCCCTGAGCGGCTTTATTCTGACGGCATGCCCTGTCTGGGCGCAAAAGGCTGAAGTGCCGCAAACCGCATTGCTAAATCCGATCAATATCACCGCCA
>SXJH01000119.1 GCA_005779435.1 Nitrosomonas sp.
ATCAAAACCCAACCGCCACATTGGATAACGCCATCAATGCCGCCACCGGCGGCACTTACGCCACCGCTAACGCCTTCCTTGGCGCTTTTAACGCAGGCGGTGCAGCCTATATCGGCGGACTCAATTTAACCGATGCGGATACCGGTGCCATCGGCGGCTCCAATGCCGACGGCGGCACTGTAAGGACAGCGGAATCCGTCATCTCGGATACCGGCTTAAAAAGCGGCACCAATCCGTTGGGCGGATTTAGCGAAATCTGGGAAAATATCGGCTTGGCTTCCGTAGGCAACACAAAACAAATGCAAGTAGGCGCCAACAAAAGCGAAACGCTTGATGTCACGCTCGGTGCAGTTAACACTGCCGCAATGAGCATTCAAGATATCGACTTAGTCAACAATGCCGGATTTGCCACTTTCCGATTGGATCTTGCATTGAATCACGTCAACGGGGAGCGGTCTAAAATCGGCGCTCAATTGAATCGACTCGAATCCGTCATTACCAACAACCAAACTTCCGCCGAAGCTGCAACCGCGAGCCGCTCCCGGATTAAAGATGCCGATTACGCAATAGAATCCACCATGCTGACCAAAACGCAAATCATGCAACAGGCAGCCACCGCCATCATCGCTCAGGCCAATACATCGCCCAAGATGTTACTGTCGCTGCTCACGTAAACTTACTCGGATAACGTTTCGATCAACGGCGCTCTTATCGATTACCGGCTTTTGTGTCCGGTCTCGCGCGTTTCCGTTTCTTCGATGATTTGCGCATCTTCGATAATAACGGTCTGATCCGCTTCGGATTTCTGAGTCATGTCGGCGGATTGACGCATGTCATGCTCAATTTTCCTGCGCAGCCACCAAAAGCGTACGGCGAGCACCGCCACAAGAACGGCGGCCAACGCAAAAAAAGCGGCAAAAAAGAAAACGCCGATTAAAACCAATACGACCACAACCGGAATCATAATGGCGTAACTTAGCCAGCGATTCACGGGCGATAGCGGCGCTCGTTGCGATTCGTTCGAGCCGGTTTGACGATATTCGGAAACCTTGTAGATAATTACTTTTTGCTCATCATCGTTCATTGCATGATCTCCTCTATCTCGGCTATCGTTTTCGGCGCCGCTTGCGTCAACAATTCATGACCCGTGGGCGTCACCAGCGCATCGTCCTCGATGCGAATGCCGATGTTCCAGAAATGCTGCGGAACATCTTCCGCCGGACTGATATAACACCCCGGCTCCACCGTCAACACCATACCGGGTTGGAACGGTCGCCATTCGCCTTTGAGTTTATATTCGCCGGCGTCGTGCACATCCATCCCTAACCAATGCCCGGTACGATGCATATAAAATCGCTTGTAATCGCCCGATTCCAGCACGCCATCGACGCTTCCCCGACATAATCCCAAATCGACAAAACCCTGCGCCAGCACTTTCAACGCGGCTTGATGCGGATCGTTCCATACGTTGCCGGGCTTGACTTGCTCGATGGCCGCCGCCTGCGCCGCCAAAACTAATTGATAAACATCGCGCTGCGCGGCTCTGAATGTGCCATTCACTGGAAAAGTCCGCGTAATGTCCGATGCATAGCCGTCCAGTTCGCACCCGGCATCGATCAATAACAAATCCCCCGATTTAAGCACGGCATTGTTCTGCACATAGTGCAGCACGCACGCATTGGCGCCGCCGGCGACGATTGAGGTGTACGCCGGTGCTTGCGCGCCATGCCGGTAGAAAGTGTACAGCAGTTCGGCTTCGATTTCATATTCGCGCATGCCGGGCGACACCGTCTGCATCGCACGCTGATGCGCTTGCACGGAAATATCCGCAGCCCGCTGCATGATTTGCAATTCTTCGGTATTTTTAATCAAGCGCATTTCATCGAGCCACACACGGCAATCGTGAATTTCACTCGGCGCAACCACACCGGCGCGCGATTGCTCGCGCACCCGGTTGATCCAACCGACGATGCGCCGATCCCATCCGGAATCCTGGCCAAGCAGCGTATGCACCGCCGATTGGTTTGCCAGCAGATTGACCAGCAATTCGTCGAGTCTGGCAAGCGGATAAGCTTCGTCAAACCCGAATGCTTCTTTGGCGGCTTCCGGACCGTAACGGAAACCATCCCAAATCTCCCGCTCCTTGTCTTTCTCGCGGCAAAAAAGAATATGCCGGGAAGGCGTCCGATCGGTAGCGGCGGTCAGCACCAGCACCGCCTCCGGCTCGCGAAATCCCGTCAGATAATAAAAATAGCTATCGAACCGGTACGGATAATGCGCATCCCGGTTGCGCAGCCGCTCGGGCGCCGTCGGTACGATTGCGATTCCGCTTTGTATCCGGGTTGCCAATTGCTGACGCCGCGCGATAAACGAATGAGTGTGTGTCATGGCTGAAGACCTAAGTTTTCGATTGCAATTTGAGTTGCCGATCCAATGCCGCAAGCCGTTCCGGTGTGCCGATATCGATCCAGGTGCCTTGAAAATGCTCGCCCCACACCTTTCCGGCCTGCATTGCCTGTTTCAGCAACCCCGATAATTTCACCGCGACACCGGGCTGCACATCGTTGAATAACGGCGGTTGATAAATACCGATGCCGCTGAACGTCAATTTTGGATCGCCGTCCAACATCACCTGCCCTTGCTCCAGTGCAAAATCGCCATCCGCATGGTGCGCGGGATTATCGACCAGCACCAAATACGCCAGCTTTTGCGGATCTCCTTGCATCGCGACCATCGCCGGTAGCAGCGCCGCATAATCGAATGCGCAATAAATATCGGCATTGACCACCAAAAAAGGCAAATCGCCGGACGGCGTCAATAGCGGCATGGCATTGGCGATCCCCCCCGCCGTCTCCAGCACTGTTTTTTCCGGAGAATACCGGATATTAACACCATAGCACGACCCGTCGCCGAGAGCCTGTTCGATCATTTCACCGAGATAGGCATGATTGATGACCACATCGTAAAAACCCGCACGCGCTAATGCCATGATTTGATATTCGATCAACGCATAATCGCCGACCTTTAACAAAGGCTTGGGCATTGCATCGGTCAACGGGCGCATACGATCGCCGCGCCCGGCTGCGAGAATCATCGCCTGATACGGATGCGATTTATGGAAACGCTGATTTATTGGCTGCACGAGCGAATCACTTCGTTGCGCGGTACTCGCTCCCTCGCCTATCTTGTCGATATGTCTCGGTTGCTGTGTTCCGTGCGCCTCGTGCTTCATCTCGTTCGCCGAATGAATCGACGTATCCCTAGAACGTGTAACCGATTTTTGGCTGTGCCGGTGCCGCAACATCCAGCTCATCCAGCAAGTTGAACAATGGCGCAAGCTCGCGGTAGCGTTTGCAGGTTTTGCGCAGATATTCCATCACCAATGGCATATCGTTGAGATAAGCCGTCTTGCCGTCCCGGTAATTCAGCCGGGCAAAAATTCCCAGTACTTTGATATGGCGCTGCACGCCCATCCATTCGAAATCGCGGTAAAACTCGGCAAAATCGCCGGTAATCGGCAGCCGGGCTTTGCGGGCCTTTTCCCAATAACGGATCGTCCAATCCAAGATGCGCTCTTCGTCCCAGCGGATGTACGCATCCTTAAACAACGACACCAAATCGTAAGTGACCGGCCCCAGCACAGCGTCCTGAAAGTCGATGATTCCCGGATTCGGCGCAGTCACCATCAGGTTGCGCGAATGATAATCCCGGTGCACCAAAACCTTCGGTTGCGCGAGGTTGTTTTGCACAATGTGTGCAAACACACCGTGCAAATCCGCTTGCTGCTTTTCCGTCAACGCTGTTTGCAAATGCTTCGCAAGATACCAATCGGGAAACAGATTCAATTCCCGCATCAATAACGCTTCGTCGTAAGGCGGCAACTCGTGCGCCCTGGTCGACGACTGCATCAGAATCAGCGCATCGGCGGCTTCCGCATAAAGCGAATTGGCATGCTCCGGTTGGGCGGTGAGCGCCTGCAAATAGGTCGTATTGCCCAAATCGGACAATAACAAAAAACCCATGGCAAGATTTTTTGCCAAAATCTGCGGTACATGCACGCCGGTCGCGGCCAGAATTTCCGCCACTTTGACGAAAGGCGCGCAATCTTCTTGCTGCGGCGGCGCATCCATGACGATAAATGTCCGATCGTCGAGC
>SXJH01000120.1 GCA_005779435.1 Nitrosomonas sp.
ATTCAGAAAATTACCTTTGCGTGTTCTTCGGGTAACACAGTAATCTGCAAAACTTAAGCTCGTAACGTTCATCCAATTGAATAATAACGTTATTATAGCATTTTGCGGGAGAGTTGGGAGAATTCACCGTGCAAAGGTCTCCAGGTATGAATGCAGTCTCTGGTTGTTATAAAACACGGCGATATACTGCAAAATGTCCTGCTGTGCTTCATAGCGGGTTTGGTACTGCCGCCATTGGCAGCGTTCCTGCTTGAGGCTGCCAAAGAAACTTTCCGCAACTGCGTTATCCCAGCAATTTCCCAGGCGACTCATGCTACCAATAAAACCATAGGCTTTCAGCAGATTGCGGTATGCTTTGCTGGCATACTGTGACCCATGATCGGAATGCACGATCAGGCCGGGCGGTGGTCGACGCAGCCAGATAGCCATTCGCAAAGCATCACAGACCAGTGTTGCTTTCATGCGTGAGCTCATGCTCCAACCGACCACTTTTCTGGAAAACAGATCTATTACCACTGCCAGATACAGCCAGCCTTGTTGTGTCCAGATGTAGGTGATATCGCAAACATAAACCTGATCCGGTTTGGCAACATCAAATTGCCGATTCAATTGGTTTTCAAATACCGGCATCTGGTGATTGCTATCCGTCGTCACCTTGTATTTCTTCCGATGCCTGACAGTGACGAAAACCTCACGCATTAGTTTTCTCGTCTTCCAGCGGCTAATCGAATAGCCCACGGCATTTAGCGCTCGTTTCATGCGGCGACTGCCATAGGTGTAATCGCATAATCTTGCAATATCCCGCACAGCATCAAGCAGTTGCCTGTGGTGCAGATCATCCGGGCAATTGCGACGGCGTTGTTCATAGTTATAGTATGCACTGCGACTGACACCCAATAGCCGACACATTATGCCCACCGGGCAGGTCTTCTTCTTTTGGGTGATGAACGAATACTTCACTTCGTTTCTTTCGCGAAGAAGACCGCCGCCTCCTTTAATATTTGCCGCTCCAGCTTTAATTGCTTGTTTTCTACCTTAAGCCGTCGAATTTCATCCTGATCCGGCGTCAGCTTCCCATTACCTCGGAATGCCTGGCCATTATTGTCCGCCTGGTTCTAACTCAATTCCTATTGCTTACCCCGGCTCCCCGGTGGGGAGGGAAGCGTCCATACCACCTTATATCACATTACGCAATCGCATTTTTGCATATAAGGGCAATTGCTGAAATTTTAAACCCCTGGTTAAGAATAGCTTCCGAATTATATTTTACGGAGTCGAAGCAAAAATGGGGCAGCGGCTAGCACTGGTGATAGAAAAATCCCAGGATTCTTTGCGGCAGCCAATCCAATTTTCCCGGAAACGGGCCGCGCATGAATCCGGCGTGGCCGCCTTGTTGCGGGAATTCCAGCAGTACCGTCGATGAAACGTTGTGTGCGGAAGGTAACGACGCTGCAGGCACGAAAGGGTCGTTGCGTGCGTTGATGACCAAAGTCGGGACGCGAATATGCGGTAACCATTGCTTGCTGCTCGAAATTCGCCAATATTCGTCGGTATCGCGGAATCCATGCAGGGGTGCGGTGACGATATTGTCGAAATCATAAATCGTGTTGCATTTTTTGAGCGCATTTTCGTTCACTAATCCCGGAAATTGTGCAGCCTTTTGCAGCCCCTTGGCTTTCAGCGAAATCAAGAAATGTCGTGCGTAGATTTGGTTGAATCCAACATCCAGCGCCGCACCGGCGGCAGCCAAATCTAGCGGAACGGAAATCGTAGCGATGCCGGCGATCATCTGATTGGCGTATTCACCGCTTTCTCCAGCCCATTTCAATAACACGTTGCCGCCGAGCGATACCCCGACGACATAAATCGGTTGTGAATGCGCGTGTTCGCGATGCATGCGGCGCAGCATCCAGTCGATTTCTGGTGAATCCCCGGAATGGTAAGCGCGCGCCAACCGGTTGGGAGTACCGGAACAACCGCGAAAATGCACCACGGCGCTGCGCCAGCCATAGGGTTGCAGTGTATTGATCATGCTCAAAATGTAATGGCTCGACGAATCGCCTTCGAGACCATGAAAAAAAACCACCAAAGGCGCATCGGTCGACCCGTCGCCCCAATCGATGTCAATGAAATCGCCATCGTCCAACTCCCAACGTTCGCGCCGGTACTGAAACAAAGGCTTAGGCTTATTCAAATAAGGATAAATGGTTTGCGAATTGCCGTCGGGCAGCCACGCGGGAGCGGTATAGTGTTCTGTGTATACGGGGATGGTGCTGGTAAGCATATGCGTAAGTTGGTGTGGTTAAGTCAGGGCAAAACGGTTTGTATGGGGTGGCCGTTCAGTTTCCAATCGGGCATTCCTGCTCGATAATAAAAAACGTTGCTCCAGCCCCAGTCCACCGCTTTTTGTGCAGCCACCGAACTACCCATGCAGTGAATGCCGTTGCAATAAATAACCACCGGATCGTTTCGGGTTGCGATGGCATGAAGGCTTTGTTCGCTGAAATCGTTTTTAACCGATAGATGATGGGCGCCTGGGATGTGTCCGGCGTTAAAATTATCGAGATTCCTGACATCGATAAACGGATACCCTTGATCGAACAATGACTTTGCCGTTGCGGTATCGATCGTTTCGGCACCGTTGACGTGCTCCGGCGCCAGTGTATCGGCGATGGCCGAAGCAATCAGACTGCATAAGCAGACGAAGAGCAGTTGGCCGTTTATTTTAAGTATCGCGCGTGGTGTCATATTGAATCTCCAGATGGTTTGAGTGCGGCGGATATTTTAATATTATCAGTCTGACAAAATATCGCCATCGACATAAAACCAGCGGTTTTGCTCGCGTACAAACCGGCTGATTTCGTGCAGACGGAATGCGCGTCCGTTGATTTTGTGGCGAGCGATAAATTCGACGATAGCTTGATCCGGATTGGATTGTTCATGACGCTTTACGGTTAATCCCAGCCAGTGTTGCGATGCGTTTGCCAAATCCAGCGATGCGGGGCGGGTGCTGCGATGCCAGGTTGCGAGCAGATAATCTTCCCTCTTCAAGGTGTAGGCGGTATAGCGCGATCGCATCAGCAGTTCTGCGGTGGCGGCGAATTCGTCGCAATCCAGGAAACGACCGCAACAGGTGCGGTAAGGTTGGTTGCTATTGCAAGGGCAGTGCGGTGCTTGGTCGGTTACGCGTGAATTCATATACAATGCGGTGATGGGATAAGCTAAGGAAACGCTGATTAATTCGGCGAACGAGATGAAGCACGAGGCGCACGGAACGCAGCAACCGAGACATATCGACAAGATAGGAGAGGGAGCGAGTGCCGCGCATTGATGCGATTCGCTCGTACAGCCAATTAACCAGCGTTGCCCTAATGTAACATAATCTCGCGACTCCCATCGAATTCTCGCCCCATCGTTATTATCGTGCACAGCCATAACCTATCGTCGCGTCGCATTGCGCATTTGGACATGGATGCTTTTTACGCATCGGTGGAATTGTTGCGTTATCCGGAATTGCGCGGTTTGCCCGTTGTAATCGCCGGTCGGGATGAACATGCGCCAGTGATGCAAATGAATGGAACGCGGCATTTTTATCGCTTGCGCGAATACATCGGGCGCGGTGTGATTACCACGGCAACTTACGAAGCGCGCGCACTGGGCGTTTTTTCCGCCATGGGCGTTATGAAGGCGGCGCAGCTCGCTCCGGACGCCGTTTTGCTGCCAGTGGATTTCGCCCGGTATCGCCATTATTCGCGCTTGTTCAAGACAGCGGTTGCAAGCGTTGCTTCGCATATCGAAGATTCCGGCATTGATGAGATTTATATCGACCTCACCGCTTTGCCGGAGGATACGCCATCGTTGGCAAAGCGCATCAAGCAAGCGGTCTGGAACGCCACCGGCCTTACTTGCTCAATCGGTATCACGCCGAACAAGTTGCTGGCAAAAATTTGCTCCGATCTCGAAAAGCCGAATGGCTTGACCATTCTCGATACCGACGATATTCCCGCGCGAATTTGGCCGCTCTCGGTGCGAAAAATCAACGGCATTGGCCCTAAAGCAACCCAAAAACTGACGTCTCTCGGTATCGACACGATTGCGGAATTGGCGCAAGCCGAATTGGAGCTTTTGCGCGTGCATTTCGGCCAAAGTTATTCGCATTGGCTTTACGAAGCGGCGCGCGGCATCGATCATCGTCCGGTGATCACGCATGCAGATCCCAAATCGATCAGCCGGGAAACCACGTTTGATCGGGATTTGCACCCGCGTCACGATCGTGCACGCTTGACCGAAGCTTTTACCGCACTGTGCATGCAAGTGGCTGACGATTTGGCGCATAAAGGCTATGTCGGACGTACTATCAGTATTAAATTACGGTTTGAGGATTTTCAAACGGTGACGCGCGATTTTTCGCTGACCGATTATACCGACGATTCCGGCGTGATCCGCCAGGCAGCAGGGGAATGTTTGCGGCGCGTGGCGTTGAAGAAAAAGATCCGC
>SXJH01000002.1 GCA_005779435.1 Nitrosomonas sp.
AACGAAAACATCCGTTGCTGCAATGGCTTGCGCTTTTTTTAATGCGGGGGCTATGCCTCCGGCGGCGAAAATGTGATTTTCCTTGATCAGAATCCCATCGTACAAACCAAAGCGGTGATTGGTGCCGCCGCCGCATTTCACTGCGTATTTCTGCGCCAATCGCAGACCGGGCAGGGTTTTTCGCGTATCCACGATTACTGCGCCGGTACCGGCGATTGCATCGACGAATCGACGGGTGTGCGTTGCCACGGCGGACAACAGTTGCAGAAAATTTAGCGCGGAGCGTTCTGCAGTCAGCAACGCACGTGCATTTCCTTCGATTTCATAGAGTTTTTGTCCCGGTTCGATCAAATCGCCATCGTTGGCGAATCGGGCAAAAGCGGTTTCCGGCGCCAACATCGAAAAACAGGCTTCAAACCATTGCATGCCGCACAAAACCGCATCTTCTCGGCTGATTACCGAGGCGATGAGCATTTTCTCGCGAGGGATCAGCGACGCTGTCAAATCGCCGACGCCGACATCCTCGGCGAGCGCGCATCGGACGTTGGCGTGAATTTCATCGTATAACGCTTTCAAATTCTTACCTTGATTGTCAATTGATAAAACGATAATTCGAGATCGATTGCCGATTCCGGTACCTGCCTGCGGCAATTTTTCAGCTATTGTAACCGCGATCGTTGAAGCTGTTCGATGATTGAATCGATGCCGTTTACCCAATCTTGGGCGCGATGCAGTATGATTCAGTCGCAATATAACTAAATATCGGCGAGAGAAAGCATCATGAATATTGGAAGTTGGCTGGCGGCAAGCATTTTGGCAGCAGGTCTTACTATCGGCAACACCGCGCTGGCGGAGAAAACGCTATTGAATGTTTCCTACGACGCAACGCGTGAGTTATACCAAGCGTTTAATCAGGCATTTGCCCGGCACTGGCAAGCCAAAACCGGTGAAAAAGTCACGATCAATCAATCCCACGGCGGTTCCGGTAAGCAGGCGCGCTTGGTTATCGATGGATTGGAAGCGGATATCGTCACACTGGCTTTAGCGAACGACATCGATGTCATCGCGGAAAAAGCCGGATTGCTTCCGGAGGATTGGCGGCAACGTTTGGTTCTGAATAGCACGCCGTATACCTCAACAATCGTTTTTCTGGTGCGCAAAGGCAATCCGCAAGGTATTAAAGATTGGGACGATCTGGCACGCTCCGGCATCGCCGTCATTACGCCGAATCCGAAAACCTCCGGCGGCGCGCAGTGGAATTATCTGGCAGCCTGGGAATACGGCAAGCGCCGTTATGGCGAAGACAAAGCGAAAGAATTTATCGCCGGTATTTATAAAAACGTACCGGTGCTGGATTCCGGCGCACGCGGTTCTATTGCGACATTTGTCGAGCGCGGCGTCGGCGATGTGCTGATTACCTGGGAGAGCGAAGCTTACTTGGCGCTCAAGGAACATGGCGCGGATGCTTTGGAGATTGTCATTCCATCGCTGAGTATTCTGGCGGAACCGCCGGTCGCAGTGATCGATAAAGTAGTCGACAAGCGCGGCACGCGGCAGGTCGCGGAAGCTTATCTGCAATATTGGTATTCGGAAGAAGGTCAGGAAATCGCCGCCAAGCATTTTTTCCGTCCTACCGATGCGAAGATTGCCGGGAAATATGCCATGCAGTTCCCGAAAATCGAGTTGTTCAGAATCGGCGATGCCTTTGGCGGTTGGCAAAATGCGTATAAATCGCATTTTGCCGATGGCGCGAATTTCGACCGGATTTATTTGCAAAGCGAGTAGTTGACTTGAATCGGCACCCCGATGATTGAGTAATAAGGAGACGGTATGTCCGGCGCAATCGATCTGATTATTTACAGTGTGGCCACAATAGTGGGTATCGTTGCCGTGGGCACGGTCGTTGTATGGTTTATTCAGGATGTGACGCAAAAGAAGCATTCGGTGCTGCGCAACTACCCGGTTATTGGGCGATTGCGTTATTTTTTTGAAATCCAGGGCAAATATTTCCGCCAGTACTTTTTCGCCAACGATCGCGATGAAATGCCGTTCAATCGCGCCACGCGCGGCTGGATCTACAAGAATGCGAAGAATAAAGGTAGCTTGGTCGGTTTCGGTTCCACCAACGATTTGCGTCAGCCCGGTTCGATTATTTTTGTCAACGCGGCTTTCCCGATTCAAGAGGAGGATCAGTTGCCCACGCCGTCGCTGCATATCGGTGAGGGTTATTGCGAGCATCCGTTCGAGGCCAAATCGATCATCAATATCAGCGGTATGAGTTACGGCGCTATTTCAAAACCGGCGGTGCGCGCGTTGTCGCTCGGTGCCGCGCAGGCGGGTTGCTGGTTGAATACCGGAGAAGGCGGTTTGGCGCCGTATCACCTGGAAGGCGGTTGCGATGTGATCATGCAGATCGGCACCGCGAAATACGGTATCCGCGATGAGCACGGCAATTTCTCGCCGCAGCGCGCGAAAGAATTGAGCAAGGTGGTCAAAGCCTTCGAAATTAAACTGTCGCAGGGCGCCAAGCCCGGCAAAGGCGGTTTGCTGCCCGCCGGTAAGGTGCACGAGGAAATCGCCGCGATCCGAGGCATTCCGGTGTATCAGGATTCGATCAGCCCGAACCGCCATAAGGATATCAACAACATCGACGAACTGCTCGATAAGATCCATTACATTCGCGAATTGACCGGACGTCCGGTCGGTATCAAAACCGCCATCGGCGGCTGGAATTTCATCAACGAATTGTGCGACGGCATCAACCGGCGCGGTCTGGAATACGCGCCGGATTTTCTCACCATCGACGGCGGCGAAGGCGGCAGCGGCGCCGCACCGCAGACGTTGATGGATCATGTCAGCCTGCCGATTGCCGAAGCTTTGCCGCGCGTGGTCGATGCGCTGCTGCAATCCGGTTTGAAGAAGCGCATTGCTGTCGTGGCCGCCGGGAAATTGGTAACCTCGGCGGAAGGAGCGTGGGCGCTGTGTGCCGGGGCGGATTTTGTCAATACCGCGCGCGGTTTCATGTTTTCGCTGGGCTGCATTCAAGCGATGCGCTGTCATCTCAATACTTGCCCTACCGGCATTACTACACACGATGTGCGGTTGCAGAATGGGTTGGTGGTGGAGGAAAAATATGTGCGCGTGGCCAACTATGCAAGAAATGTGAACAAGGAAATCAACATGATCGCGCACTCGTGCGGTCTTCGTCATGCACGGGAATTTAAGCGTGAGCATGTACGCATCGTGGAAACCGCCGGGAAAAGCGTGGCGCTGAATATAATGTATCCTTATCCTGAGGCAAAGTTGTAGGATATTTTTCAGTATAAAGGGTAAAAAACCTTAATTTTGGGGTTTAGAAAAATACCGAACTGCCGATAATACGATCCATAAGGATTTATGAATTCAATTCGCCTATTAACGACAGTTTGCATATATCGATGCCAAAACTTTTTATCAATCAGGATGATCGGAGAATTTTTGTCGTTATCGGCGTTACGCTGATAACGCTGATGCTGGCTACAGCCTATACGATATACCGCACCATGCAATCGCAAACCGAAGCGGTGGCGGTTTCCGGACTTAAAGCGGCGCTTGAAAATACGGTCAAGCATATCGAAAGTCAGATTACACACTCGATTGCAAATACCAATGCGGTATCCACCCGCATTTTTTTGATGCAAAGCCTGGAAAAGCTCGATTCCGACGAATCCAGGGAAGAAGGCACTATCGGATTGCAGCAGTCGGCAAAAAAGATACTGGCCACCCATTTCTCAGGCATCAAAATATACGATGCCGAAGATAATCTGATACTGAGCTCCGGCGTCAACTCGAATCATACGGAGCTTGCCGTGGGATTGGATACAACCGCCGAAATCGAAACTATTTTATTATGGGATAAGCAATTTATCGTTCGCAATGCGATACGGGTTTTGAATGAAAAGGAGCAACCGATCGGCCGCATCGTTACGGAAGAGCGCATGCCGGATCTGACCGGACTCTTCAGAGATGCGGCATTGATCGGGGAAACGGGCGATTTTCTGCTCTGCGCGACAGTTAAAGATAACAATGCCGAAATGGATTGTTTTGTACGCGGCTTCGACAGCAATCAATTCAAACGCATGCCGAGGTTGATGAACAATCGGCCGCTGCCGGTGCATTTTGCCTTGGACGGGCAAAGCGGTATCAAATTTATCAAGGATTATCGCCAGATTGAGGTTGTTGCCGCTCATTCCCCCGTTGCTTACGGTTTGGGTGCGGTGCTCAAAGTAGATAAAGCGGAATTGAGTAATGTTTTAGGTAAACAAATTCAAAGTGTTGTTTTGTATTTGATGCTGTTGATAGCGGCTGGCATGACGGTTTTGTATTCGGTTACGCTGCCGGTGGTTAAAAGATTGGTTACCTCCAGAAACATATCGATAAAATCGCACAAGGAATTGATAGAAGAAAAAAACAAAGCGGAAGCAATTTCTTCCGAATTAACCGCTTATATCAACGCCGTCGGAAATCTGGCATTGATTTCCATTGCGGATCGCAAAGGAAGAATTGTGCAAGCCAACGAGAAATTTTGCGAAGTGAGCGGCTATACGCAGCAAGAATTGATCGGCAAGGATCATCGTCTGCTGAATTCCGGATTTCATCCCAAGTCGTTTTGGGTCGATATGTGGACAAAGGTCGCAAAGGGACAAGTTTGGCACCAGGAAGTCTGCAACCGCAATAAATCGGGAAATCTCTATTGGGTCGATTCGACCATTGTTCCGCTTATCGATGGCAACGGAAAAATCGACCGTTATCTTTCCGTTCGCGTCGATATTACGGCAAAAAAACAGAAAGATGACGAATTGAATGAGCGCTTGAAAGAAAGCCGTTGTTTGCATGAGGTGCATACTGGTATCGAGCAAGGCTTAAGCATGAAGAAGACGCTGCAAGGCGTCATGAAATCGGTGATCGCCGCTTTCCAGTTTCCTGAAATAGCAACCGGGAAAATCGAATTGGCGGGAGAAACAATTGTCACGGCTGATTTCGACGAAGAGAATCCGCAGAAATTGAGCGCGATAATCAAAGTAAATAATGAAGCGGCGGGAAAAATTCACATCGCTTATGCGCGCAATGAGCCGTTCTTGTTGCCTTATGAGCAGTATCTGATCGATGCGATTGCGCGGGATCTGGGGCAATGGCATGAGCGCAGATCGGCGGAGCAGCGTATCGTCGAAATGGCGACGCACGATGCATTGACAGGATTGCCAAATCGCTATTTGCTTCAGGATCGTATTAAACAAACTCTGGCTCAGGATTCTCGGGATCGAAAACAGATGGCTGTGCTGTTTATCGATCTGGATCATTTTAAAAATATCAACGATTCGCTAGGGCACGATGTCGGCGATCTGCTGCTGCAAGAAGTGGCGAAAAGATTGATAAGCTGCGTGCGCGCCGAAGATACGGTTGCGCGTCAAGGTGGGGATGAGTTTATCGTTGTTCTGAATTCGATCGGCAAATCGATCGATGCGGCGAGAGTTGCGCAGAAAATTCTCGATGCGATGAAACGGGGTTTCTATATTGGCGGCAATGAGTGTTACATCGGCAGCAGTATCGGTATCGCAATATTTCCCGATGATGGCAGCGATGCGGAAACATTGCTCAAGAATAGCGATGTCGCGATGTACCATGCGAAAGAGAGCGGACGCAATAATTTTCAATTCTATACCGAGGAATTGAATAAATCGATTCATGAAAGACAGGCACTCGGTCTCGATTTGCGCTATGCGTTAGAGCGCAATGAATTTATATTATATTACCAACCCGTTTTTAATGCCGACAATCAATTGTATAGTGCTGAAGCTTTGATTCGCTGGCAGCATCCGAAGCGCGGTTTAATTGCGCCAGATAGATTTATTAGTTTGGCGGAAGAGTCGGGTTTGATTATTCCAATCGGAGAATGGACGATAGAGGCGGTTTGTAAGCAAATCAACGACTGGAAAGCGAATGGTTATCAGGTGCCGAGGGTGGCCATTAACTTGTCCGCACGGCAGTTCCGCGATAACAATTTGGTGAGTGCAATCGCACGAATACTTGAGGAAACGGGTGTGGAGTCAAAGTATATTGCTTTGGAAATTACCGAGAGTATGCTGGTCGACAATATCGAGCGCGTGGTTGAAACACTCGGTCATTTGAACGCAATGGGGATACACATCTCGATTGACGATTTAGGTACGGGTTATTCGAGTCTCAGTTATCTGAAGCGGTTTCCGATCGATACGCTAAAGATAGATCGCTCGTTTGTGCGCGACATTGCCGTCGATAAGAACGACCATGCGATCGTTTCCGCGATTATTGCGATGGCGCACAGCCTGGGAATGGATGTTGTTGCGGAAGGCATTGAAACGGAGGAGCAACTCAGTATTCTATTGCAGCAAAAATGCAATCACTTCCAGGGATATTACTTCAGCAAACCTGTCGTTGCTTCCGGGATTGAGCGTTTCCTCAAAAAGAAAGCGCAGCGCGCAAGTAAACTCAGGGTTATCCGTTCCGCTTAAGGAAACGCTGATTAATTGGCTGTACGAGCGAATCGCATCAATGCGCGGTACTCGCTCCCTCGCCTATCTTGTCGATATGTCTCGGTTACTGCGTTCCGTGCGCCTCGTGCTTCATCTCGTTCGCCGAATGAATCGGCGTCTCCTTAAGATCCGCTCTTGAAATTTCGCATCGATCCCCCACGTAGGCGCTAATACCTACAACGGGAGAGTTGCATGCGTTTCGATAAACTGACGACAAAATTTCAGCAGGCATTTTCCGACGCGCAAAGCATTGCCGTCGGCCAAGATAATCCGGCTATCGAGCCGCAGCATGTGTTGCTGGCGTTGCTGCAGCAGGAAGACGGCAGCACGCGTTCCTTATTGCAACGTTCCGGGGTCAATACGGCGCCGTTGCTGGAAAGCGTCAAACAAAGCGTTCAGCGTCTACCCAAGATCGAAAATCCGAGCGGCGAGGTTGCGCTTTCGCGCGCGCTGAATAATCTGTTGAACATTGCGGACAAGGAAGCGCAGAAACGCAACGATCAATTCATCGCTTCCGAGATGTTTTTGCTGGCGGCTTTGCAAGACAAAGGCGAAATCGGCGCGCTGTTTAAGCAGCATGGCGGCAATCTCGCGGCGCTGGAAAGCGCGATTAAGGCGATACGCGGCGGCGAGCAAGTCGGCAGCGCTGAGGCGGAAAGCAGCCGGGAAGCGTTGAAAAAATACACATTGGATTTAACCGAGCGCGCACGCCAAGGCAAGCTGGATCCCGTCATCGGGCGCGATGACGAAATTCGCCGCGCCATCCAGGTATTGCAGCGGCGCACTAAAAACAACCCGGTATTGATCGGTGAGCCCGGTGTCGGCAAAACCGCGATTGTCGACGGATTGGCGCAGCGCATCGTCAATGGCGAGGTGCCCGAGAGTTTGAAGGATAAGCGCGTGTTGTCGCTGGATATGGCGGCGTTGCTGGCGGGCGCCAAATACCGAGGCGAGTTTGAAGAGCGGCTCAAATCCGTGCTCAAAGAACTGGCGCAAGACGAAGGAAAGACAATCGTTTTCATCGACGAGTTGCATACCATGGTCGGCGCTGGCAAAGCGGAAGGCG
>SXJH01000121.1 GCA_005779435.1 Nitrosomonas sp.
AAACGCCGCCCATGGTCGGGTCGGTCAACACCGAAATGAATGGCAATTTATTGTGGCTCAGACGTGTCAGCGCAGCCGTCGTTTTAGCCATCTGCATCAAGGAAAACAATCCCTCTTGCATCCGTGCACCACCGCTCGCACTAAAGCAAATGAACGACAGATGATGATCGATCGCAGTCTTAACACCGCGTACGAAACGCTCCCCGACCACCGAACCCATTGAACCGCCCATAAAACCGAATTCAAACACCGCTGCAACAACGGGAATCGTTTTGATCGCACCTTGTATGACGATCAAAGAATCGTCTTCATCGGTGCTTTCCTTGGCTTGGGCTAGTCGATCCACATAACGTTTGCTATCTTTGAATTTCAATGCATCGGTCGCAATCACGCCGGTACCGATCTCTCGGCGCCCTTCAGGGTCAAGTAACTGATCCAACCGATTTCTGGCCGAAATACGATTATGAAAATCGCATTTCGGGCAGACATTCAAATTCTTAGCTAAATCGGTGTAATATAAAACCGCTTCGCAAGTGCTGCATTTGCTCCATAACCCTTCCGGAACGATTTTCTTTTCACCCGCTTCTTTTCGCTTTTTAATTTTAGGCGGGATAATATTTTGAAACCAGCTCATATCTCTGCTTCCTCAGCGTGCTATTGCACATTACCGTCGCTGCCATCGATAGCAACGCGCAATGTGGTCACCAAATTGCCGACATTATCCAGCAACTCTGATTCGGTTGATTTTTCGATTTCCTCGATGATACGGCTACCCACCACCACAGCGTCGGCCAACTCAGCCACTGCTTTCGCTGTTGCGCCATCGCGAATACCAAACCCAACGCCTATGGGAATCGATACATGTTCGCGCAATCGGCTCAACATTGACTTCACATCCTGAAGATCGAGATGTGCGGCACCTGTTACGCCTTTGAGAGAAACATAGTACACATAACCTTTCGCCAATTTAGCCACTTGCTCAACGCGCGCTTGCGATGTTGTGGGAGAGAGTAAAAAAATGGCATCGATATGATGCGTTTCCAAGCACTGCACCCAGCTTTCCGATTCTTCCGGCGGATAATCGACAATCAATATGCCATCGACACCGCACTGATTCGCTTTTGCTGCAAATGCCTCATGCCCCATCGCTTCCACAGGATTAGCATATCCCATGAGTACAACTGGCGTATGGGCATCCGTTTTTCTGAATTCAGCCACCATATCCAGCACATCGTTCAGGCTGACATGGTATTTTAGCGCACGCTCGGAAGATCGCTGTATTGTTGGTCCATCGGCCATCGGATCGGAAAAAGGGATGCCCAATTCAATGATATCCGATCCGGATTTTACCAATTGATGCATCAATTGCACCGTAACTCCAGGATTAGGATCGCCAGCGGTTATGAATGGGATCAGAGCCTTACGACTTTTATTTGCTAATCCGGAAAACACCTTCGACAAGCGATTTACTCGATTGCTATTGGATTGTTCACCAAAAAACTCAAAAATACTTTTTATATTATCGAGAAAACCCGGCATTTATCCGCTCCAAATTCTTTTCACAAAATTGCAATATCAAATAACGCATTCGCTTAAGGAAACGCCAATGAATCAGCGTCTCCTTAGAGCGATAATCCGGACAATTGAGCCACTGTTGCCATATCTTTGTCCCCTCTGCCGGATAAATTTATCAACAATAGCTTATCTTTCGGTAACGTAGGCGCGTATTTGGCCGCATAAGCCAGTGCATGGCTGGATTCCAATGCCGGCATGATGCCTTCAAAGCGGCATAGTGCATGAAAGGCCTGCAGTGCTTCATCATCGGTAATCGCAACATATTCGGCACGGCCGCAATCCTTGAGCCATGCGTGCTCCGGCCCGACACCCGGATAATCAAGCCCGGCGGAAATAGAATGCGTTTCAATGATCTGACCGTGCTCGTCTTGAATCAAATAAGTGCGATTGCCGTGTAATACGCCTGGCTTGCCCATTGTCAGCGTTGCCGCATGTTGATTGGTATCGATCCCTTTGCCCGCAGCCTCTACACCGATCAAGCGCACAGCAGTTTCGTCGATATACGGATAGAATAAACCAATCGCATTCGATCCGCCGCCCACACAAGCAATCAGTGCATCCGGCTGGCGATTGAAATCCTCCATCATTTGCCGCTTGGCTTCAATTCCGATAATCGATTGAAAATCCCGAACCATCATGGGATAAGGATGCGGCCCAGCTACGGTACCGATGATATAAAAGGTATTTTCGACATTGGTCACCCAATCGCGCATCGCTTCATTCAAAGCATCTTTTAGCGTTTTCGACCCCGATTCCACAGGTATCACGGTAGCGCCCAACAGCTTCATGCGATAAACGTTGGTTGCCTGGCGCCTGACATCTTCAGAGCCCATATAAACCACACATTCCATGCCATAACGTGCCGCAACGGTTGCAGTAGCAACGCCATGCTGACCCGCACCGGTTTCCGCAATGACTCGTTTCTTTCCCATACGCCGCGCAAGCAAAGCTTGGCCAATGGTATTGTTTACTTTATGAGCGCCGGTATGATTGAGGTCTTCGCGCTTTAACAATATTTGTGCGCCGCCTAAATGCTCAGACCATCGTTTTGCATGATAAATGGGGCTGGGACGACCAACATAATGTTTTAATTCATAAGCAAATTCATTCTTAAAATCCGGATCGTCACGATAAAACTCATATTGTTTCCGCAAATCATCCAGCGCTGAAATCAGCGTTTCAGCGACAAATATGCCTCCATACGGTCCAAAATGGCCATCTTGACTCGGAAGGTCATAAACACTCACGATTGTTTAACTCCTTGCATGAAAGCAAAAATTTTTTTCTCATCCTTAATGCCTTTTGAAGCTTCCACTCCGCTTGAAACATCGACAGCCCAAGGTTTGGTTTGTTGAATCGCCGAGACTACGTTATCGGGATTTAGCCCGCCGGAGAGAATAAGCGGCAAAGACAGTTGCGAGGGAATAAGCTGCCAATCAAATGTATGTCCGGTGCCTCCAGGCATTTCGGCAGCATAGGCATCCAGCAGCAACCCGCTTGCACTTCGATAACGCTTTGCATATTGTAGCAAATCTGTATCCGATTTAACCCTGATCGCCTTGATATAGGGCAATGAAAATTGATTGCAAAATTCCGGCGTTTCATCGCCATGAAATTGCAGCAAACTTAACCTGGCAACGCGGATAGTTTCTTCAACCCAAGCGACATCGGGATCGACGTAAACCCCGACAGAAACAATAAACGGCGGAATACTCGCTGTTATTTTTGCCGCTACCGCAGGATCGATATAGCGCGCACTCTGCGGCCAAAAAACAAAACCAACGGCATCGGCACCGTATCGAATTGCAGCTTGCGCGTCCTCACCTCTTGTGATTCCGCATACTTTAACCCGCACTGTCATGTTATTAATTAGCGATACTTCCGGCAACTATTTAACTAAGGTCAACCCTGGGATTATTGGACACGTAGCGCTTTCCGGCATATTCCATGCAGCATCATATGTTACACCGGCCAAGTAAAGACCGGCGGGTGAAAAAGTCGGGGGAGCATAAACTCTATCGCAACTTTTAAGCAACTCCTGCATCCAGGCGGCAGGATACTTACCTTTGCCGATATACACAAGACAGCCCACAATATTTCTAACCATATGCTGCAAGAATGCATTTGCACGCAAATCGAAAATCACAAAATTGCCATGCCGGGAAATATCGAGGGACGTAATAGTTCTAACAGGGGTTTTCGCTTGACACTCGGCCGCCCTAAACGAAGTAAAGTCGTGCTCTCCGATCAAATATCGGCTTGCGGCTTGCATGCGATCCAGATCAAGCGGTTGATGATACCATCCTGCTTTGTGGTGAAAAATTCCCGGCCTTACCGCCTGGTTCAATAGAAGATAAATATAACGCCGCTCAATCGCGCTATATCTGGCGTGAAATGATTCCGACACTTCCCCGGCCCATAGAATTGCAATGTCATCGGGCAACAAGGCATTGACACCGCGCACCCAAGCACCGATCGGACGCTTTGCTTGAGTATCGAAATGTATGACCTGATACAGCGCATGAACGCCCGTATCGGTGCGTCCGGCTGTAACGATGCGGATGTTTTCCTGTGCGATTTGCGATACTGCCGCTTCAACAGTCGTTTGAATCGAGCAGGCATTCGGTTGGCTTTGCCATCCGCAATAACGACTGCCGTCATATTCTAAAACAAGAGCTATTCGCACAAATCAGAATCGCTGTGCGATTTGATTCACCGATACAGTAACAAACACACATCCGGCAAATATCATCACAAGCCTTTTAACATTTTCTTAGCCACCTTCTTTTGCTTCGCATCGCCGTCTTGCATAATTTCCTCGAGCATTTCTTTGGCGCCTTCCTTGTCGTCCATCTCGAGATATGCTTTTGCTAAATCAATTTTGGTTTCAACTTCTTGCCATTGCTCGCTGTTAACAGCCTCTTCCGATTCCGCACCGCCTCCCTCCGATTGAGGTTGATCGTCGAGATCCAAATTGATATCGGCCAATCCAAGCTCAGGCACTTTCGGAGCCGATTCGTCATTCGTTTCTCCGGATAGATTTTCCTCAGGTATTTCAAAATCCAAAGGCTCATTTTCCGTTGCATCGTCCGCACTATCGTCCGTTAGTGAAATGCGCTGCTTCGATTCGGGAGATTTCTTATCATCTTCCGCATCCTCGGTAAGATTGATCGCAGAATCCGATAGATCAAAATCCATACTTGAATGCTTTTCTTCTATCGCTGTATCGGCATCATCGTGTTGTATTGCCGTTTCATCAAAATCAATCGCCAAAGCGCTATCAATACTCTCGTCCGTATCTTGTAAACGGCTGTCCTCACCTGCTTGCTCGATATCGGTATCGGTATCGATATCGAAATCACCGCCCTTCAATTGCGATTGATCAAGCGACGGATCGTTCCGATTCGCATCGGCGTCGGCTTCATCCGTCAAATCAAATTCACCCTGGGGTTCGCCACCAGAAAAATCATCGCCGGTTATGTCATTTGCTTGATTAACCTCTTGCTCTGTTTCTTCATCATCCCGAGCCGGTTCCGATTCGGACGAAGATTCGATCTCCTCGTCATATCCCGAATTTTCATTGTAATAATCCGGATCCTTATCGAAATCCTGATCTTGATATTCCGATGCCGCATACTCATCCGCAACTGCGGCCTGAGCTCCTGTCACTGCTGCCGCGCGAGACCGCAGCGTCGAGGAAAAATCTTTTCTTCCCGTTTCCTCGTCATCTTCGCTTTGTTGCAACTTGGCTCTACGCCTTTTTATCATCAGCAAAATGAGCAACAAGACCAATATCGATATGGCGGCAATATATTCTATATATGCAAATATCAGGTCGCTCCACGACGAATCTTCTCCTTCCGGCGTACCGGCGGGATTGGTTGCCGCAACGGTTTCACCCGGTTCGGTTACCGGCGATATGACCGATATTTCCTCAGGCAAGCCCGGCGCTTGCGGTGAATCGATTTCCGCTTTTAATTCATTCTCAATAGCCGGATCGATCACTATAGGCGGCAGCGCTGCCAATTCATTATGTGCTTTGGTTGGCGACTCTGCATTCATTTGCGCTTGCGCCAATACGGAATCTTTCAATTCGAGCAGGTGCTTAAGATTCTGAACGCTCTTTTCCAGCATTGCCACACGTTCATTGGCCTCCTTTAATGCCAGGTTTCTCGCCGTAGCATCCTCTTCCATCATGCGCAAACGATCAACCAGACCGGAATCTGTCGATTCACTGCCGGTTTCCGTCAACTGAGTGCCGCTCGATAACTTCAAAACTTCTTTTGGCGCTTCCGCTATCGTCGATGATTTTTTCTCAATGCTTGCGGTGATTTGGCCTTGATCGGATTGACTGATACTGCGAGAAGGCGGCGTTTCCCTGCTCAGCGCGGACAATTTACCTTGATAGCTGCGCCAATCTTCGACTTGTAAGTTGACCTCTTTATTCGCCGTTACCGCATCGATCGTAATTATTTCACTTTGCTCAGGTATGGTTAAAACCGCGCCCGTTCTAAGTAAATTCATATTTCCTGCGATAAATGCATCGCGATTGGCGCGGTGAAGCGCAACAAGCATCTGATTCAGATTTACACCCGCAGGCATGACTTGCCGCGCGATCGTCGATAGCGTATCTCCGCGATTAACGGGACCGTAGGTATTCGCTGTTTGTTTGGATGAACTGCTTGATGATTTTGCGATGTTCTTTTTCCGCTCGGCGGCACTGGAAACAGAAGCAGCTTCAAGCTTTAGCGGGGATTCCTCGAGATCGTAACTGCGAACGGCACTCGGCGCGACAATATCTTGCGCACTGCTTTCAATGGGATCGAGCAATACGGTATATTCTCGCAACACACGCCCCGAAGTCCAACTTAGCTCCATTAAAACGATTAAGAAAGGATCGTTAATCGCTTGCGCGGAAGTCAATTTAATATAGGGAGTTCCATTTGCTCGTAGCGCGACGGAAGCTTTAATCGATGACAAAATGGATTCATAACCGACACCCACATGTGCATAAGTTTCTCGGGGTGCAATACCGGCCTTCAGCGATTGCACTTCATCGCTATTGCTCGCAACGACATCGATTTCAGCATTGAGCGGTTGCCCCAGCGCTGAATTGAGTGTCAGTTTGCCGAGACCGGCTGCGTGAATGGCGGCCCATGGTAGCATCAGAATAATGACAAACAAGCTTATGCGTAAAGATGTTTTATACACCGAAGTACCCTCTCTGGTTTTTTGGAAATAGGAAAGGCTAGCATTGCCGCGCAATCGGGTAAGTAAGGATTACGCTCGAAATTATGGGTTAATTCATTTTATGCAATCCAATACTGATGTCTCACTCGAATTAGCAAGGTGTAAGAATATCTTTTATCCTGGAGTCTGCGGGTTTCACGACTGTACCAATGAAATAACAGCCATTATCGACTTGATGCAATAAACGGACGCTTAATGTGCAATCAAAATCCGAAGCATTCTGCGTAAAGGCTCGGCAGCTCCCCAGAGCAATTGATCGCCTACAGTAAAAACGGATAGATATTCACCGCCCATTGCCAGTTTACGTAAGCGACCGACCGGTATCGATAAAGAGCCTGTCACAGCAGTCGGTGTCAAGCGGGAAGTCGTCGCCTCTCTTTCATTGGGAACGACTTGCACCCAATCGTTCGATTTCGCGATGATTTCCTCAATCTCATCCAGCGGCACATCTTGTTTTAATTTGATGGTCAGTGCCTGACTGTGGCAGCGCATTGCACCAACACGCACGCATATGCCATCGACAGGAATTTGTTGCTCATCTTTGCCGAGTATTTTGTTGGTTTCCGCTTGGCCTTTCCATTCTTCACGGCTTTGTCCCTTGGCCACTTCTTTATCGATCCAAGGAATTAAGCTACCGGCCAAAGGTACGCCAAAGTTTTCTGTCGGGAATTTTTTATCGCGCAGCGTCCCGGCAACTTCGCGATCGATTTCCAAAATATTGGACGCAGGATCGTCCAGCAAATCTTTGGCTACCCGATGCGCTTCGCCCATTTGCTGGAGTAATTCGCGCATATTTTTAGCGCCCGCTCCGGAAGCCGCTTGGTATGTCATGGCGCTCATCCAATCCACCAAGCCCTTTTCGAAAAGACCGCCGACAGCCATCAACATCAAACTGACCGTGCAATTACCGCCAATATAATTTTTTACACCGTCATGCAATCCTTGTTCGATCACCGGCATATTGACCGGATCCAAAATGATAATTGCATCCTTTTCCATGCGCAAAGCGGATGCTGCGTCGACCCAGTAGCCATTCCACCCGGATTGGCGCAATTGCTTAAAAATCTGATTGGTATAATCGCCGCCTTGACAGGATACGATAATATCCATTGCGCTTAACTGATCGATATCGAAAGCATCTTTCAAGGGTGGAATATCCTTGCCAATACTTGGGCCTGTACCGCCTTGTTGAGAAGTTGTGAAAAAAACAGGGTCTATCAGAGAAAAATCTTCCTCTTCACGCATTCTCTGCATCAAAACCGAGCCGACCATTCCGCGCCAGCCAACAAATCCAACTTGCTTCATTGCTTATCTCTTATCCTAAATTGACAATCACTCAATTAAAATAGTGCGTAAATAATAACTTAAAGATGCAATTCCAACCAAATAAATTCATGCACTGTTTCCCCTTTATTCAATCGCTTTGATGAAATCACGTCACATCAGCGACAATACCGCATCCCCCATTGCTTGGGTACCTACTAATTTCATTCCCGGCTCATCGATATCTTTCGTTCTATACCCCTGCGCCAAAACCTTCTTGATCGCATTTTCGATACGCTGCGCCGCTTCTTCCCGGTTGAAGGTGTAACGAAGCATCATTGCAACGGATAATATGGTTGCAAGCGGATTAGCCGCATCCTTTCCGGCAATATCCGGCGCCGAACCGTGAATCGGCTCGTATAAGCCCTTGTTGTTTTCATCCAAAGACGCCGATGGCAGCATGCCGATCGACCCCGTCAACATGGACGCTTCGTCAGACAATATATCGCCAAACATGTTTCCGGTAACGATGACATCGAATTGTTTGGGATTTCGCACCAACTGCATTGCCGCATTGTCGACCAGCATATGCGACAATGCCACTTGCGGGTACTCATGCGATACTTCGATAACGACGTCGCGCCATAATTGCGTGCATTCCAGCACATTCATCTTATCGACCGAACACAATTTACCTTGTCTTTTGGCAGCCGCTTGAAAGGCAACATGGGCAATACGGCGAATCTCGGATTCACTGTAGATCATGGTATTGAATCCGACGCGCTGACCGTCGCGCCGCTCAATACCGCGCGGCTCTCCAAAATAAATATCGCCGGTAAGTTCCCGCACGATCATGATGTCCAAACCGGCAACAACGTCATATTTCAAGCTCGATGCATTGGCCAATTCCGGATATAAAATGGCCGGACGCAAGTTGGCAAATAGATTAAGCTCCTTGCGAATTGCAAGCAAACCGCGTTCCGGCCGTTGATGACGTGGCAATGCATCGTACTTAGGACCGCCAACGGCGCCCAGCAAAACGGCATCCGCTCGACTGGCAAGTTTATGCGTAGCCTCCGGGTAAGGCTCTCCGGTCGCATCGACCGCACAGCCGCCGATCAAGCCGTATTCCAATTCAATCGCCAAGCCATCCGCTCTTAATGCTTCCAGCACTCGCACCGCTTGGGCGACAATTTCCGGACCGATACCGTCGCCGGGTAAAACTGCAATTTTCATCATGCTCCAATCTTCTATCGTTACTTAAAACAACCAGGGCTGCTC
>SXJH01000017.1 GCA_005779435.1 Nitrosomonas sp.
GCAATGCGACCGGCAGCTTTACTCGCTTTCGCGCCGCTTTTAATCCGCAAAAGATCTTCGGCGGCTTTCATATCGCCATTGGTTTCCGCTAAAGCTTTTTTGCATTCCATCATGCCGAGCCCGGTCATTTCACGCAGCTCTTTGACCATACTTGCGGTAATTTCCGCCATATTCACTCCAGATACAAAATTAGTTTATGAAAAAGAGACAGGACAATCCCGACTGCATCCAAACCGCCGGCAAAACGGCAATCGATCACAAGCGATCGACTGCTTATTCTGCCGGTCGTTAAGTTAGCGCTGCACCTTATTCGGTTTCTTCCGCGCTTGCTTCGACAATTTCCTGGAGCGACTGATTTCGCCCTTCCAGGATGGCATCCGCAACACCGCGCGCGTACAAACGAATTGCACGGCTTGAATCGTCATTCCCGGGGATAACGTAGTGCAGACCGTCCGGACTGTGATTGGTATCGACAACGCCGATTACCGGAATGCCCAGTTTCCGCGCTTCCGTAATGGCGCCTTTTTGATAGCCGACATCGATGACAAACAGCGCATCCGGCAGGCCTTTCATATCCTTGATTCCGCCTAAGCTGCTGTTGAGCTTATCCAATTCACGCTGAAGGTCGAGCGCTTCTTTCTTGATCATTTTGTCCAATGTACCATCCTGCACCATGGTTTCCATATCGTGGAGACGCTTGATCGACTGCTTGATGGTTTTGAAGTTGGTCAACATACCGCCGAGCCAGCGCTGATCGACATAAGGCGAACCGCAACGCGCCGCTTCCTCGCGCACAATATCGCGCGCCTGACGTTTTGTACCGACAAAAAGGATAACGCCCCGATTGGTGGATAATTGGCGGACATATTTCATGGCTTCTTCATACATCACCAGTGTTTTTTCAAGATTGATGATGTGAATTTTGTTGCGATGGCCGAAAATGTACGGCGCCATTTTGGGATTCCAGAAGCGTGTTTGATGACCGAAATGCACACCGGCTTCCAGCATTTGCCGCATTGTTACTGACATAAAGTTCTCCTCGATTTAGGATTGAGCCTCCATTCGCCGCTTGCGCTGCGAGCGCATTAAGTGAATGTGTGTATTTAATTCGGCTGCATCGGCAGAGCGTTACCGCCAAAAATCACAACCAAATTATCGTTGCATTATAACATGTTCCAATGTCCGCTCAATTACCTTGTGTGTTTCTCGTATTTGCAGCCCCGATCCCCGATGTTTGCGCCAATGGTTTGAATACAAGATCCCGATCAACGACAACCAATCCAGACACCCCCCTTGCCCATCGACCGGCGGCCGCATCGAAAACCTCCTGCTCCAAGGAATCGCAGATTTATTCTGAGTTCGCCATTCCGGCGACGGCCGGAATCCAGAAAAATCAATGAACCGATCAGCGCGATCTTTCCGTTAGATCAATGCCAATAATTGTAACGTCGTCAATATTGGGAAATTTCGTCGAGATATGTTGCCAATATCTCCGAAGCGCCGCAATCAATCCTAAAAAATCCACTGGATTTGCGCTATCAGGCATTTCCCAATGCTTTTTTTCACCGCGATATACGAGAACAAATATGCCTCGATTAGATCGACCGTCGCGCAAGTAATCACCACAAAGCTGGTCTTCTAGACACCTGAATAACATCTGCCCGCTCCAACTTTTGTTATCGGCAAGCTTCAGTTCTACAGGAACCGGCCCATCGAAACCCACTCCATGAAATCTCAAGTCCGGCCTCTTGGCATCGGCTAGCTCCTCTTCTTGAGGAATGGAATAACGCCCGAATGACTTCCCGCACAACTCTCGTCCAATGAACTTACGCATTTCAGTTTCGAGCTTAACTTCTTTTAGAATACTGGCAATGCTACTGTCGCCATGCTCCAGGTCGTGCTTGAGATCCAGAAGCCGCAAAACAGCGAGTTCATGCAATTCCTTATGATTGCTGGGCGCGCGCTCCAATTTATCGTTGAAATCTTTTACTTGCCTAGGCAACCAGGTTTCAATGTCGCCGTCTTGTTCGGCTTTTGTTTTTGCGTGAAGCATCATCCACTGCCGAGACTCTTCATCTGGATGCGTATCGGCAATTTCCATCAGAGCCAGAAATGATTCCTTGCTGGGAATTTGATTCAGTAATTTGAACAGATTATCCCGCGCATCTTGTGCATCATCCCTTAGTCCCGGCGAATAAGTGCCTTTTCCGGCGCGGTCGATGTCGTCTTTGCGACGGATATATTTGTGCATCAGCAGATAAAGTGATTTCAGATGTTGCGGTGTTTTGAATGCTTGCCGCACCGCAGAGCTATCAGTCCTACGTCCTCCAAGCAATTGGGTTACAAAAATCATCGCAAACAAAGTTTGTCGCTCGGAATCGGCTATCGACTCAATTCTGGCAATGAGCGTTGGCATCGCTTCATCGGGTGCAACCCCCATCCATACAGCAAACCAGCGAGCCACGCGATCCAATTCTTCCAAGATACGGCATTTATGAGATGCTAACGTTTCAATCAGTTTATCTTTCAGCGATGAACCTTGAGTGATCTTGAGCAGCTTGTCCAAGTTAGCCAAATTTTTCGGCTCCATGCCGCTCAACAATGCGTATAAGTCCGATGCGATTTGATCCCAAGCCCATTGCCCTGTCCAGCTCAAATCGCTGATGATGTAATGCGTTTCAGTTTCCGGTGTTTCTATCGACAATTCAAAGCGAATTTCTTGCATGAGAAAATCGCTTACGAGCTGCGGGTATGTTTCGAAAAGCCGAGGAAACCACACCGGAAAACCGTTCAATTCAAAGCTAGCGTATCTGCAAGCACGCTCAACTTCATCGGGGATCAAATGCTTCGGCCAACCTTTGGTTTCATGGGCTTCAATTTCAAGTCCAGCCAAGCCAATTATGACTGCATAGGTTGTCTCGTTAAATGGCGCACCTTCTGATCGCAATTTCGGTTTGTAATGCCGCCAAAAACAAACAGTGCCATCGCGATAAAATCGCGCGACTTTTTCCCCGTACTCGGGTATCAGCGCTTGCCAGTTATAATCGGTCCAGCGGTTCGTTGAATTTCTCGTTTTCCGGGTTTGATTGAAAAGATAGAGCAAATCATTTGTGAGGATTCCTGGACTCTTACGAAGTGCAGCTGAAGCTTCGTCAATCTTTTCGTTGAAGTATTTCTTCCGCTTCGCGTGATATTTTTCCTGTTGTTTTCGATGAGTCTCATTCCGTTTTTTTCTCCTTGCTTCTCGCTGCTTGAAATCACGCAAAATATCGCTTTGAGGAGATGGATTTAAATAAGTGCGGAGGCGTTCGGATAGTTCATCACTGCCAGCAACCAGCTTTTTCAATTGCTTACGCCAGGCACTTGGCCGGTTAGATTTTTTATACAGATCAAAAGCCAACGACAAAGCAACCAATCGATCATCCAGAAAAGTTCGACTGGAAATTTCCCCAGCGATATATTCAAAATCCCTTTCCTCGAATCGCCAGAGATCTTCCCATGAAACCTGCCAAAATTCGGTTAAACGTTCATCTTGCTTCTTATCTATTGCATCTCTCGACTTCTGTACTTCGTGCCAGAACAATGCTCGATTCAATTCCTTCCATTCAGGAACCAACTTTGGAAATTCAGCTTTTATGTCGGACAGACCATCGATTCCATAATTACGCATGGGTCTTAGGAAGTTAAGCACTTATAAAAGTGTGTTAACTTGCTGAGATGAATATTAAAAACAGATACTATTTTCGTTCTCGAATTGGAGAAGCTAAATTCAGGCAACTTATTCGCTGTTTCGCTTTGGATTTTACCGCTA
>SXJH01000122.1 GCA_005779435.1 Nitrosomonas sp.
GCTGTTTTTTCTGGATTATTTCGCCTGCGGCAAATTGGATGTTGAGACCGCAACCGCAGTGATCGGCGGCGTCGCCAGAGGATGCGAATTGGCCGGATGTGCGTTGATCGGCGGTGAAACGGCGGAGATGCCGGGTATGTATCCGCATGGAGAATACGATCTGGCAGGGTTTGCCGTCGGTATGGTGGAGAAAGATCAAATCATCAGCGGCGCCGCGATACAGCCGGGCGATGTCGTGCTGGGGCTTGCATCGAGCGGCGCGCATTCCAACGGCTATTCGCTGATTCGTAAGGTCATCGAGCAAAATCGCATCGATCTATCCGGCAATTTGGACGGTAAAACATTAGCCGATCTGATCATGGCGCCGACACGGATTTACGTTAAACCGGTGCTGCAATTGATGCAGCAAATACCGGTCAAAGGTCTGGCGCATATCACCGGCGGCGGATTGGTGGAGAATGTGCCGCGTATTTTGCCGGATGCTTTGATGGCTGTTCTGCAAAAGAGCGCATGGCGGATGCCGCCGCTGTTCCATTGGTTGCAGCAACAAGGCAATGTGGCGGATTCCGAAATGGCGCGGGTGTTCAATTGCGGCATCGGCATGGCGATTGTGGTTGCGCCCGAGCATGCGGATACTGCGCTGGGTTGTTTGCACGCCGCAGGCGAAACGGTGTGGACAATCGGCGAAATCAAGCAGCGTCAATCCGATCAAGCAGCAACGGTTGTGGTGTAGCGTATACTCACAACAATATGCAATCACTGGTCATTCTGATTTCCGGTCGCGGCAGTAACATGCAGGCGCTGTTGGAAGCGCGGCACCGGATCGATCGGATCACCGTGATTAGCAACGATCCGCAGGCAGTCGGACTGGAAATTGCCAAACAATATGGAGTAACAACCATCGCACTGGATCATCGCGGTTTTTCCGAGCGCCAGTCTTTCGATAATGCGCTGGCCGAGCGTATCGATGCGTGCCAGCCTAAATTGATCGCACTGGCCGGATTCATGCGCATCCTTAGCGATTCTTTTGTGCAGCGCTATCGGAACCGGCTATTGAATATTCACCCTTCTTTACTGCCCGCATTTCCCGGATTGGGAACACATGCGCGGGCATTGCAGGAAGGCGTCAAGATTCATGGCTGCACGGTCCATTTTGTGACGCCGCAACTCGATCACGGTCCGATCGTCGCGCAAGCGGCGATTTCCGTATTGCCGGACGATACCGAGGAAACGCTGGCGGCGCGCGTGTTGCAGCAAGAGCATCGCATTTATCCGCGAGCTGTGCGTTGGTTCATGGAGGATCGCATCAAATTGGTTGCAAATCGGGTCGAAGTGACCGGTGCCCGTGCCGATGAAGCGACGCTGTTTTCGCCGGGAATGACCGAATGAGGTTGTTGCTGGTTATTCTTTTATTGTGGCTGCCCGGTTTTTCCGTCTGGGCAACGGATATTCCATCCCGCATTGAAATCAGTTATGTCGTGTCCACCGATATCGGGGAAGGCGAAATCAACGAGGTACTGGAAATCGATCATAGCGAAGACGAGCTTCGTTACCGCATCGACAGCGTGGCACGGGCGACCGGCATCTACAGGCTGCTGGAGCCCAATAGCATTATGCGTCATAGCGAAGGCGTTATTACGGGACATGGGCTAAAGCCCTCGCGTGCGTATGAGAAACGCGGCAAGAAAGGCCCCAGTCTTGCCGAATTCGATTGGAAGAACCATATCATCGCGTTGAATCATAGAGGCCATCGATTGCAAGAAAGATTGCCGCACGGAACGCTGGATCGCTTGAGCTTGTCGTATAACTATATGTTTGCAACTTTGCCAAAGCATCACGTTGAGCGCTATGTTACCAATGGCCGCGATTTGCAGCTATCGCAATACAAAATCACCGAAGAAACGTTAACTACGCCGATTGGAGAAATGAAAACGATCGTGCTGACCCGTGTTGAGGAAAAAGGCTCCAAATTAAAGCGAAAAATCTGGCTGGCGCTGAACAATCATATGATTCCCGTTCGTATCATGTCGGTCGAGGAAAATGGCCGCGAGATTGAAAAAATGGTAACCGGCATCAATATCGTGTACAAAGCCGAACGGCAATCCCACCCACAATAACATACCTAAAATGCGTTTATCTTTTGCACAACTGGAAGCAGTGATCGTCGCCATGCGTATCGTGCTTCCGTTAAGTTATCCTGCCGATGCCGTTTTGCGGCGTCACTTTCAGGACAATCCGATGCTTGGCGCGCAAGATCGTGCGCTGGTCGCCGAAACGGTTTTCGGTATCCTGCGCCATCGTTTTTTTCTCGAAAGCCTGGCAAAACAAACGACGCCGCGCACCTTGGTACTGGCGTATTTGGTTAAATTTCAGGGCACGAATTTGCGCGAATTGGAATCGCTGATCAGCGAGTCGGAAATCAAATGGCTATCGGAAATCAAAGCCATCAAGACAGATGCTGCGCCGGTATCGATTCAAGCGGAATTTCCCGAATGGCTGATGGAAAAATTACATGCATTCATGAACGATGACGCGATTGTCGATCTGGGCGTTTCATTGCAAAAATCCGCTCCGCTGGATTTGCGAGTCAACACGGTATTGGCAAAACGGGAACAAGTGCTCGAAACACTCAAGCAAGATGGAATCGAAGCGCAAGCCACACCCTATTCCCCGTGCGGTATCCGGCTCACCGGTAAACCTGCCGTCAACCGGCATGCGTTGTTTTTATCCGGACAAATCGAAGTGCAAGACGAAGGCAGTCAACTGCTTGGGTATTTGCTCGCGCCCAAGCGCGGTGAAATGGTGGTCGATTTCTGCGCCGGTGCGGGCGGAAAATCGTTGCTGCTCGGTGCGTTGATGA
>SXJH01000123.1 GCA_005779435.1 Nitrosomonas sp.
AATTTCACCACCCGGGCGGTTGAGGTTTTTACTGCGCGCTTTGGGTTCGCCAATAAAGCGCCGTCATTATAACCTAATCGATCGTTTATGTTGTTACAGCTTGTATCCGCGATGAAGCGCTACGATACCGGCGGTTAAATTAAAGTACTCGACACGTTCAAAGCCGGTTTGTTGCATCAGTTCTTTCAATTCGTTCTGCGAAGGATGCATCCGTATCGATTCCGCCAAGTAGCGATAGCTGTCGGCATCGTCGGCAATCATTTTACCCATGGTGGGCAGTATCTTGAATGAATATGTGTCGTATGCCGGTGCCAGCGGTTTCCAGATTTTTGAAAACTCCAATACGATGACAGTGCCGCCGGGTTTGATGACCCGTAACATTTCTTTGAGGGCGATGTCTTTGTGCGTCATGTTTCTGAGGCCAAAGGCGACGCTGACGCAGTTGAAGTAATTGTCCGGGAACGGTAGTTTTTCAGCATCGCACTGCGCAACCGGTGTGGAGGTGCCTTCGTCAATTAAGCGATCCCGTCCGATGGAAAGCATCGAATTGTTGATATCGGTCAACCATACTTCGCCGGATTTTCCGACTTTTTGTAAAAATAAAGCGCTCAAATCGCCGGTGCCGCCAGCAATGTCCAAAACTTTGCCGCCTTTTTTGATGCCGCTGGCTTCGATGGCGAAGCGTTTCCAGAGCCGATGCAATCCGACGGACATCATGTCGTTCATTAAATTGTATCGATCTGCAACGGAGTGGAATACTTCGGCAACTTTTCCGGCTTTTTCTTCTTCGGCAACCGTGTTAAAGCCAAAATGCGTTGTTTTTGTCATGGTATAAATTTTGGGGTTGATTCAATCAATTGTCATTGAAATATTTTAAGGCATGCATTTTATCGTGATTGCGGTTGCCGATATGAAATAATTTTATGATTGATGCAATGTGGTTTTTCGTGCCGCAATAGGCGGTTTGATTGGCCGGAAATTCGTTGTTGTTGTAATTTTCCACGCGAACGTAATTAATATGCTTGATTACATTGACCCTTCGCGCACTTCGATGTTAGAGTTCAATCCACGAGGTTGTCAGGGTCTTTTGTTGCTGTGATTCACGAGGGCTGTTTTCATAATTATTTGGGAGGGGAGCAATGGTAGATAAAATAAATTATAAAAAACAAATGATTCGTACAATAGCAGGAGGAGCGCTATTGATTGGTGCGAGCACGGCAAGTGTTCATGCCAATACGATTACAACCAGTAACGGTTTTATGGATGCGCTAAAGAATACCGGCATTACAGCCGGTGGCTGGATCAACGGCGGTGCAACGTACAATCCAAGCCAGGTTCACGGTTTTAACGGACCAGTTACATTTGCCGATCAAGCCAATCGTTTTCAATTGAATCAGTTGAATTTCTTTGTGGAACGCGCGGTTAGAACCGAAGGTAAGAATTGGGACATCGGTTTTCGTGCCGATTTCATGTTCGGTACCGATGCTATTTTTACGCAAGCTTACGGTAATCCGGCGTTTGATATAAATAATGGCAGGCCGTTGGCGGATCGAGGCAATTGGGATCTTGATATTTGTTGTAATTCCAGCCGCACCTACGGTATTGCAATTCCGCAAGCGTTTGCGGAAATTTATGCACCGATCGGGAACGGATTGAACATTAAAGTGGGTCATTTTTATACACCGATCGGTTTTGAAACGGTTCCTGCTCCCAACAACTTCTTCTATACCCATGCGTATACGATGCAATACGGCGAGCCCTTCACGCATAGCGGTGTGTTAACCAATTACAATATCAACCGGAATGTGGTTGCAATGGCGGGTGCGATCGGTGGTAGCGGAACCGGTGGCTGGGATGGTAATTTCGACAAGCAAATGGAAAACTGGGGCGGTATCGGCGGTGTGACCTGGACCAGCGACGATAACAAAACTTCCGTTAACGTTGCCGGCACCGGCAGTACGACGTCGACGCGTAACAGCAGCTTCTGGGGCATGTATAGCATTGTGCTGAAACATAAATTTACCGACAGAACGCAATTCGTATTGCAGCACGATCACGGTTTTGCCGATAACGCTTTATTAGCCAATAATGTATATAGCGGTGTTATCAAAGATGCGGAATGGTATGGTGTGAATTCGCATTTTTATTATGACCTGACACCGAATGTGTCCGTCGGTGTTCGTGCGGAATGGTTCCGCGATCGCGATGGTTTCCGTGTTTTTGCGCCGGGAAGGATTACAGCAGCAACCAATCATCTCGGAAGAAGTTTTGCGAGTAATATCGGCTTGCTTGGTTCAGCAACACCTGCCGATTATTACGCAGTGACAATCGGTGCCAACTGGAAAGCGTTAAGAACATTTAATACGGGCTGGCAAGGTTTGAGACAGTTGAATATTCGTCCAAACATTCGTTACGACCGGGTCGATGCGTTGCATGAATCGATGCAAGCTTCCGCTTATCGTCCGTTTGGCGGCAACAAAGATCAGATTTTATTCTCGCTGGATGCAGTGTTGCCATTCTGATGCTATAAACGGATGACAATAAAAAATGCGCCTGCGGGCGCATTTTTTATTGCTTGTCGCGATCGTTGCATTTTCTCAAAGCAGTGAGTAGATTTTGCATATCTTCCGGTATGGCCGCTTCCCATTGCGATAACTTTCCGGTTTTAGGATGTATCAGCGCCAATTTTTGCGCGTGCAGCGCTTGTCTCGGAAAGTCGGTTAGCCATTGAAAGCTATTTGAATTGTTTTTTTGCGGCTTGCCGCCATAAACCGGGTCGCCGATTAAGGGATGACCGATTGATTGCATATGCACCCGGATTTGATGCGTGCGGCCGGTTTCCAAGTTACATTGCACCAATGTGCAACCCTCGAAGGTTTCGATGGGCCGGTAGTGCGTATGCGACGGTTTGCCATTCGAAGTAATGGCCATTCTGGTGCGATGGACGGGATGACGGCCGATCGGTGCCTCGATGCTTCCAGCGTACTCAACAAAACCGTGTACCAATGCCATGTACTCGCGCTTGACCGTGCGCTGCTGCAATTGCCGAACCAGGCTCGTTTGCGCTTCAATCGTTTTGGCGACGACCAGTAAACCGCCGGTATCCTTATCCAAACGATGAACGATACCTGCGCGAGGCACATACTCCAATTGCGGAGCGTGGTGCAGCAGTGCGTTCAATAGCGTGCCTTGCCAGTTGCCGTTGCCGGGATGTGTCACCAATCCGGCGGGTTTGTTAATGACGATGAGCGTATCGTCCTCGTCGACAATGTTGAGATCGATTGCTTCGGCGGCATGTACGGATGGTACGGCCATTTCTTGCGGCGAGACTTGTATCCGTTCTCCGCCCCAGATTTTTTGCTTGGGGGTGGCGGATCGGCCATCCAGCGTGACTTGGTGCGCTTCGATCCAGGTTTGCAGACGGCTGCGCGACCAATCGGGCAGCAGTTTTGCCAATGCCTGATCGAACCGTAAACCGGCGCAATCAATCGGGATCGTCAAATGAATAATCGATTGCTCGTCATCCTCACATGCGGAGTGTTGCGGCTTTACGCTATAATCGCCGCGTTTATCTTTGTTTTTTGTGGAATTTATCATGTCACGTAGTGTAGCGTTTTTTATGGTTTTCTGGTTATCGGCCTGCGGCCTTTTGCCGGATCGCACCGATGAGCAGCAGGATTGGTCCGCCAATAAATTCTATTCGGAAGCAAGGACAAAGCTAAACGAAGGAAGCTACCCGGCGGCGATCAAACTTTATGAATCGCTGGAATCGCGTTATCCGTATGGCCGGATTGCGCAGCAAGCGCAGCTTGAACTTGCTTATGCGCATTATAAAAACGAAGAACCCGCTTCGGCGATTGCTGCCGCAGATCGTTTCATTAAATTGCACCCCAATCACGAGCATGTGGATTATGCTTATTATATCAAAGGGTTGTCAAATTTTAACGACAATTGGGGCATGATGGGTTTTTTGATGAAAGGGCCGCTTAAACAGGATATGAGCGAGCGGGATCCGAAAGCATCGTATGAGTCGTTTGAGATCTTCAAAGAACTGGCGACACGCTTTCCGGAAAGCAAATATGCGGCGGATGCGAAGCAGCGCATGGCTTATTTGCTCAATGCCATTGCCATGGGGGAAATTCACGCCGCACGTTATTACATGAAACGCAAAGCGTATGTCGCTGCAGCAAACCGTGCACAAAATGCGATTACGGAATATCCGCGCACGCCCGCTTCGGAGGAGGCTTTATATATCATGATCAAAGCGTATGAGGCGCTAAATATGTACGATCTGATGCAAGATGCGGAGCGGGTGATGCGGGTTAACTTTCCGGACAGTCATTTTCTCAAGGAATTGCCCGAAGTGGGCGCGAAGCCTTGGTGGCAGTTTTGGAGAAATTGATCGGCCGGATACGTTTTACACAGCCAGCGGTTTCAGATCGTCGCGCAGATGAACGGCCAAGACATCGCATTCCGCATGATACAACACACCTTTGGCGGTTGATCCCATCAATACGGCGAGTCCGTGCCGTCCGTGCGAGCCGACCACAATCAAATCGATCTGTTCGCGCACGGCAAGTTGCGTGATTTCTTGCTGCGGCTCGCCCCAAATCAACCAGCAATGTTCGCGGTCGATATCCAGCCGCTCAATAATGCGAATGAATTTGTTTTTTTCGCTTGCCAATAAATCGTCCGATGTATTTTCGTGCAATGGAATGACGGTACCGTAAGGAGTGTCCGGCATCGGGATATTGTCCAATACATGAATAAGATTCAGGCGTGCGTTAAATTGCGCCGCCAAAGATTTCGCTTTTTGCGCGACGAAATGACCATAATCGGAGAAATCGACGGCAAGCAATATGTTTTGATAGGTGTTCATGGTTAACTCGGCTATGGATTATTGATTGAACCATCATAGCTAAAATTATTGCGAATTGCAGCGATTACGATCAATTGTGTTCATCCTTGCGCATGTATTGCGCAAGGAAATCGGTTACTTGCTGTTCGTAGGTTCGGCCTGCATAGGTATGCATATTGAAGTGCCGTGCGCCGGGAACAATCCATAATTCCTTAGGAGAGCGAGCTGCCGAGTAAAGACGCTCGGTTTCGGATTGCGTGGTATGCGCGTCGTGCGTGCCGGCGATAAATAAAACCGGCGTGGACAGATTGTTGATGTGCTTGATCGGACTTAGTTCATCCAAAGACGCATTCAAATTAAAAGACAATTGCCACAGCATGAGAGGCAACAGTAACGATCCGTATTCGCCGAAATGAAGTTTCAACCGGTTGTCGATGGCTTCCTCGATGGTGGGATGCAGCGATTCCAGAATCACCGCATCCAGCCGCAAATCTTTTTTAGCAAGCACGATAGCTGCAGCGCCTAGCGATGT
>SXJH01000124.1 GCA_005779435.1 Nitrosomonas sp.
ATTTTTTTCGTCGATACCGGCTTTCACTTTCAAGAGACTTTGTTATACCGCGATTACCTGATCGGGTTATATCATTTGAAAGTCGAAGCTTTGAAAGCCGACGATTATCAGCATCAATACAGCGTAAAAGAAAAACTATACCAAACCGATCCGGATTTTTGCTGCACGATCAATAAAGTAAGTCCACTGGAAGCGATCAAGCCGAATTTCGATATCTGGGTATCCAGTTTAATGAGCTGGCAAACCGATCATCGCGCAAATCTCGATATTTTCGACGAACGTCGCGGCATTATTAAATTCAATCCGATGATCGATGTAACACGCCGGGAACGCGATGCTTATATCCGCGAGCACAAATTACCGTTCCATCCACTGGTTGCGGAAGGCTATTCTTCGATCGGCTGCACCCACTGCACTGCAAAAGGTAAGGAACGCTGCGGTCGGTGGATAGGAAAACCGAAGACCGAATGCGGATTGCATTTATAGTAACCGGCGATTTTCACAACCACGACGATCAAATCAATTCAAGATTAGCGGAACACTCGCTATTGGCGATTTTTTCCAAGAATTTGTGCGCTCTTGCACTGACACCGGCGCCATGCTGCAAATACGATAATGCAGCTTGCTTGGGCGAATAATCGCTGACAGTATAACCTTGTTGCCTGATTTCCTCCGCAGAGGATGCGGTTACCGTCAGTTTCCCTTTGCCCAGTTTGATAACCAGCAATTTCTTGCCGCTCGCTGCAACGATAAGCGCGGTTTGACGATGCTGATTGATGATTACGGTCGGTTGAGTCATTGTTGCGTCGCTAGAAAAGATTGCTTCAGCATCATACGTCACGAACAGGATATACCGAACAGCTATTCGGATAAGCGCTATCAATGTCCGCCGCCATGTTGCATCTATGCCGAATACTGCGATAATTTTGTTGCGATGCTAATTTTCCGTCTTGGATATAATGCGCGCTATCGAAACCTGTTCATTATTGTCCGGAAACTCATTTATGCACGTCACCATTGTTTATATCTCCGTCAAACCGGAGCATGTCGCCGCCTTTCAGGAAGCCAGCCGTCATAACCACGAACATTCCGTTCGCGAGCCGGGCAATGTCCGCTTCGACATTCTGCAATCGGAAAACGATCCGACGCAATTTGTTTTCTACGAGGCCTATCGGTCCCGGCAAGATGCGGCTGCACACAAAGAAACCGAGCATTACCGCGTCTGGCGCGATACCGTTGCAAATTGGATGGCGGAACCGCGCAAGGGCATTGCGTATCAAGGGTTATACCCGGCCGTAAGCATCGATGTTTAATTTCGCTATTGCCAGGTTGCCGCGCATTGAATTTGGCGCGGGCGCGATCGAGAAATTACCGGACATCATCGCCGGTTACGGGTCTCACATTTTACTGGTCACCGGCGCACGATCATTCGCACTCACCGATCATTGGCAATCGCTGCTCGATCGACTGACACACCGATCCGTGCGCTGGCAGCACTGCACGGTTGCCGAAGAACCTTCGCCCGCATTAATCGACAATCTCGTCAAAACTTATGCAGATCAACCTTTCGATGTTGTGGTGGGCATCGGCGGCGGCAGCGCGCTCGATGCCGCCAAAGCCGTTGCCGGATTATTGAAAATCCGGCGTACCGTCATGGATTATTTGGAGGGTGTGGGTCCTGAATTGTCCTACCAAGGGCCCGCCATTCCATTTATTGCCGTTCCCACCACTGCGGGCACCGGCAGCGAAGCAACCAAGAATGCCGTGCTCAGCGTGCAAGGCGAGAACGGTTTCAAGAAATCCTTTCGGCATGACAAGCTGGTCGCCGAATATGCCATCGTCGACCCTGATTTGCTCATCGGCTGTCCGCTCGATGTGATTGCCGCCAACGGCATGGATGCTTTGACACAGCTTCTGGAATCGTATGTATCCGCCAAGTCGAATGCATTTACCGATGCTTTGGCGATCAGCGGCTTGCAAGCCGCCCGCGATGCTTTGCTGCCGCTCTACCGTCAAGACGGTCGGCAATTGCAACAATACCGGGAAAAAATGGCCTATGCCGCCCTGCTCTCCGGCATCACCCTGGCACAAACCGGCCTGGGCTCGGTACATGGATTGGCTTCGCCTTTGGGCGCTTTCTACCCTATCCCTCACGGTGCCGTATGCGGCACCCTGGTCGCCTCCGCCACGCGGGTCAACATTCAAAGCATGTTGCAACGAGAACCCAACAATAAAGCGCTGGCAAAATATTTGCACGTCGCCGAAATTCTCTGCGAGAAGCGCTTTATCGATCCGGAAGCCGCTTTTAGCGCGTTGCTCGATCTTTTGACGCAATGGACTGCCGAATTGAAACTGCCGCGCCTGTCTCATTACGGATTGCCGGAGACCGGACTGGACAAGGTTGTCGCCAATTGTCGCGGCAGTAGCATGAAAACCAATCCGGTCGTTTTAACCGACGATGAGATTAAACAAATCTTGCTGGAACGTTTGTGATCGAATTTGAAAGCCTTACGCTCAGATAACCTTTTCCAGATAATCGATTGTCAATCCGGTGACTTTCGGCACCCCTAAATGCAACGGATATGCTTCAACCCGGCTGGTCGATCGGTAGCCTCGGCGCCGATAATATGAAAGCAATTCGGATCGTTGCGAAATGACGAACATCAGCAGTTTATTTATGCCCAGAGCCTCCTTTGCATAAATTTCCGCCTGCGCCAGCAGATAACTGCCCAATCCTTTTCCCTGCCAATCGGGATGAACGGAAAAGAAACCGATGAACGCATGCGCATTTTCTTTGGCAACATAGATACACGCGATCATTTGATTTTGCCGGTGCATCACAAAAAAATCCGCATCGGGTTTATATAATGCGGCTTTTACTTCTTGATGATTGGTACGATTGCCTTGGATAATTGCAGCTTCGGTAGTCCAGCCGGTATCGCCGCGGTACGTCAAATTGACCAGATCGCAAATCGCCTGCACATGCATTTCCCGTGCTTTTTCAAGCCGAAAAGCCGAAAAATCCAACACACTTACACTCAATCAATATCCGACGGAAATTACAGGATGCCCAACACGGGGCTTTTGGTTAACGCTACCAGCACAATATAAGCAAATACGCATTGCGCTGCGATCCATGCGGTAATTTTGGTTTGACGCGTTTTGCCGAATCGTATCGCCACCATGCCTAATCCGATATACAGCAACAAACCGGTTACTTTGGCGGTCAGCCAGGCATGTTCCAGCGGATTTTGCCGAATCGTCATCGCTAACGCGATAGCGCTGACTAACAAAATCGTATCGTTGACATGCGGCAGGATTTTGACCCAGCGTTGGCGCAATTTATCTGAATTCTGCATTAACCAGATGCCGCGCATGAAAAACAGCGAGAAACTCAAAATCACGCTGCCGACATGGATCGTTTTCAATAAAGCGTAATCCATCGTTAGTTTCCGGAAACCAACCACCCATGGCTCCCGGCCACGGCGCCGACAATGGTTATCAAACTAAGGATCAATAACGTCATGTGCTTGCGTTGAATTTTAGCGAACGCTTCCGGCGAGATATTGTTTTGTGCGGGCACCGTACTTGAACGGCGGCGCGCTCGAGGCTCCATGACGAACAACATCACACTGAACAGCAACCAGATCAACACCATGGTATGCATCCACCAAAACTGCCATTGCGTAAAACGCTGCCAAGCATCCAGTGCATATACCATGTAAAAACCGGTTAAACCGACCAACAGTGTGGTAAAACGAGCTTGTGCAGCAAATTTCCGGCGAAACCGTGCAAAAAAATTCATTGCTTCAGCCGCCGATTGCATGCGCGCAAGCACCGGCA
>SXJH01000018.1 GCA_005779435.1 Nitrosomonas sp.
TCAATTCTACAAAACTTTCGCTTAATTCGGGATCCAATCCCGCTGTCGGTTCGTCGAGGAACAGCAATTCCGGGTCTAGCGCCAATGCGCGTGCCAATGCCACCCGCTTGATCATGCCGCCGGATAATGCGGCAGGCATTTTATCGGCGTGCTCCGGGCCGATTGCGACCATTTCAAGCTTGATCATGACCAGTTCCCGGATCATGCGCTCGCTGAGCGTATGCAATTCCCGCAGCGGCAGCGCAACGTTGTCGAATACCGTGAGTGCGCTGAATAATGCACCTTGTTGGAATAACACACCGATACGGTTGCGAATATTGTTTCTTTCCAATGAGTGATGGGCATCGCTGCGTGCGTTGCCGAAAATTCTAACCGTGCCTTGATACGGCTGTTCCAAGCCTAGCATTTGACGCAGTAGCGTGGTTTTTCCGCTGCCGGATCCGCCGATCAATGTGAGTACTTCGCTGCGGTAAATGCATAAATTGACATTCTGGTGAATCACATGATCGCCAAAGCGGGTTTCCAAGCCGTCGATTTCAATAACGCATTCCGGGTATGTCATGTGCTAATACAGTCCTACGTCAGAAAAGATGACAGCAAAAATCGCATCGATAATGATGACCATGGTGATTGCGGTGACCACGGAGGCGGTGGTTCCTTCGCCCAGGCTTTCCGTATTCGGTTTAATTCTGAGGCCGAAATGGCAAGCGATCAGCGCGATCACCATGCCGCACACGATACCCTTGCTCAAGCCCAGCCATAAATTGGCGATGGGCACTGCATCGGGAAGTTCCGAGAGAAAATATTGCACACTTAAACCAAGCTGCAATTCGGCTGCAACCATGCCGCCCAGTAGCGCGATTGCGCTGGTCCACATCACCAATAGCGGCATCGCAATGCCCAGACCGAGTACTTTGGGGAGAATCAACCGCTGGCTGTGCGAAATTCCCATTACGGTCAAAGCATCCAGTTCCTGGGTTACGCGCATCACGCCCAGTTGCGCCGTCATTGATGAGCCGGATCGGCCTGCCACGAGTATTGCCGCCAGCATGGGGCCGAGCTCGCGAATAATACTGAATCCTAAGATATTGATAATAAAAATATCGGCGCCGAATATTTGCAATTGCCGCGAGGATAAGTAACTTAAAACAATACCGATCAAAAATCCCACCAGCGCAGTGATGCCCAGCGCTTGCGCTCCGGTGCGATAAAGGTTTGCGGAGATTTCCCGCCAGGGAATGCAAACCGGGTGCCGGATCAGATAAAAAACATCGAGCAGCAACTGGCCGATCAGCATCACCAATCCTACCGCATGTTGCCATAACGACACCGCCAGCTTTCCCAGTGCGACGACCGGCCAAAGCAAATCGCGATGCAGGGGTTTGGGCGGCAGGGCGGGTAGCTTCTCAAGCCGCTCGAACATATTTTTCTGTTCCGGACGCAGTTGCAGCCGTTTGGGACGTTGCGCCTGCCAGGCGCGCCACAATACGGCGGTGCCGACGGTATCCATTTGTTCGATACCGGTCAGATCCCAGGCAAGGTTTTTATCTTGAGCGTGCATAGCCAGTTCGTTGCTCAAAAGATCCATCTTGTGCTCCAACGCAGTGAAAGTATAGTTTCCCGTCAAGACGATGCACGGCGAATGGTCGTCGGTGCGAAGCCGATACCATGGTTCCGTGGATGTGGGGGTAGGGCCTGTGGACATCAATTTTGGTTTGGTTTCATTCATCGGGATGCCAAATTAGGGAAACGCTGATTTATTGGCTGTACGAGCGAATCGCATCAATGCGCGGTACTCGCTCCCTCGCCTATCTTGTCGATATGTCTCGGTTGCTGCGTTCCGTGCGCCTCGTGCTTCATCTCGTTCGCCGAATTAAGCAGCGTCTCCATAGCTAAAAACTATCCCAAGCTGGATTTGATTATGGTCTTGTCGGTAAAAAGATGCGCTATTGTAGCGTGTAACGATGAAGCTGTTGGCATGGATTCAAGACTGCCATTGCGATTCGGTGAAAAATCAGCGGCAACGCAGATAGTTTTTCAACAGCCTGTTAAAACAAAAAAATTTACTTGGCTTGCGCTACATCGGCGCGCGCCAGCGCCGGATTGTCCGCAAAGTATTTTTTGATACCTGCAAACAGCGCGTCGGCCATTTTGTCTTGATAGCCGGTGTTGCGTAATTTGACTTCTTCTTTCGGGTTGCTCAGAAATGCGGTTTCAACCAGGATTGAAGGAATATCCGGCGATTTTAGTACGGCAAATCCGGCTTGTTCGACATTTCGTTTGTGCAAGTGATTAATGCTGCCGAGTTGTTTCAGCACATAATCGGCCAGTTTTGTGCTGTCGTTGATCGTCGCGTTGAGCGACAGATCCAATAATAATTCTTTGATGTCTTTAGATTTGTTGGCGATGTCGATGCCGCCCATCAAGTCGTCGACACTGTTTTCTTTATTGGCGAGCCAGCTTGCCGTGGTCGAGGTCGCTCCGTGTTCGGACAACGTAAATACCGATGAGCCGTGCGCATGCGCTTTGGGGTTGGCGTCGGCATGGATCGAAATAAATAAATCGGCATTGGCCTTGCGGGCGTTAATACGGCGTTGCGGCAACGAGATGTAATAATCGCCGGTGCGTGTCAGCACCGCGCGCATATTGGGTTCTTTGTCGATCCGCGCTTTGAGTTTTCTGGCGATTGCCAGCGTGATATCTTTTTCATAAGTCCCTTGGCTGCCGATCGCGCCGGGATCTTTTCCGCCATGCCCTGGATCGATCGCTACGATGAGCGCGCGGGGAATCATGCGGGTTTTGGCGGCCTGTTTGACAGAAGGCGGATTATTAGTCTGGCTCGACTGTGGTTTTGGCAAAGGCAGCGGCACAGAAGGGAGCAGGCTGACTGTTTTTTGTGGACTGTTTGGCGATAACGAAGCAACCAGCCGATCCAGGGAGTCGACGTCAAAATTGTTATTGCCAGCCGGGTTGACCTGCGCTTGCGGCGCGACCGGCGTGTCTTGCGCCGCATGATGCACATCGAGAACCAAGCGATAAGCATAATTGTCTTTGGGCGCGATGACATAAGTACGCGGAACGGCATTGGCTTTCAAATCAAGCACCAATCGTGTGACATTGGGGTTGAATTGGCCGATGCGGATGCGCTGTACAAACGGATCGATGGCGTCGATTTGTTGCGATAGCGACGAAAGTACCGGCGAAACCTGTGTGTTGTTGAGATCGATGACCACCCGGTGCGGGTTGCTGAGCATGCTTAGTTCGTAATCCAGCGGACGGTTGGATTCCAAGGTAATGCGCGTGTAATCCGGCGTCAATCCGATGCGTGCGGATTTAATGGCGGAATTGGCGGCGGAAGCGCCATGACCGAAAAACAAACAAACGAGTAGGGCGAATAGGCTGAGAAAGGGAAGCAGGGCGCGCTGCGTCGATTCGGATCGGCTGCGGGTAAGATTTCCGATTATGAAGTTTTCCGGTTTTTCAGCGTTTCTAAGCATCGTTTTCCTGTTTCAGTACCGGCGCGAACCTCGATATTGCGTCCGGTTTCGAGAATGTCGAGAAAAATTTGCAGATCCGCCGTCGGCAAAAAATCTCCTGCATTTTCAGGCCATTCCACTAAACATATTGATTCTAAATTGAAATATTCTCGGAAGCCTGCTTCTTCCCATTCCCAAAAATCACTGAATCGATAAAAATCAAAGTGATACAAGTATAACTGAGAAAAATTATAGATTTCAACTAAATTGTATGTGGGGCTCTTGACGCTGTGCGTGTATCCAAGGCCGTGTAAAATACCGCGCGTCAAAGTCGTTTTACCGGCGCCCAGGTTGCCGTATAAAAAAACGATTAATCCGGCGTGCAGGCAAGCAGCGAAGTTTTTGCCGAACGCCAGCGTGGCGGCTTCGTCGGGCAAAGCAATAGTTAAGCTCTGAACGAGCTCGAAATCATCCGAATGTGTGCGATGCAAGAAAATACCTCAACGAAGAAATTACCGGATTATGCCGCTTTGGCGCAGTCAATTAAAGTGTGGGGCAAGGAATTGGGTTTCCACGATATCCGCATTGCCGACGCCAGCGCGGATATGACCGCTGTCGAATCCGGTTTGTTCGCATGGCTTGCACGCGGTTTTCACGGCGATATGGATTACATGGAGAAGCACGGCACCAAACGGACGCGCCCGGCGGAACTGGAGCCGGGCACGCAACGGGTTATTTCGGTCTGTATGAATCATAAACCGCCTGCGGCCAAAAACAGTTGGGATGTGATAAATTCCGGCGAGCGCGCTTTTATTTCGCGCTATGCACTCGGGCGCGACTATCACAAAGTGGTGCGTGCGCGGTTGCAGAAACTGGCCGACAGGATCGTTGCGGAAGCCGGGGCGTTTCAGTACCGGGTTTTTTCCGACAGCGCGCCGGTGATGGAAGTGGCGTGGGCGCAAAAAGCGGGGCTGGGGTGGAAGGGAAAACACACCTTGTTGTTGACCCGCCAGGCAGGATCGATGTTTTTCCTGGGTGAAATGTACGTCGATTTGCCGTTGCCGGTGGACGAAGAGGTCGGCAGCTATTGCGGCAGTTGCACGCGCTGCATCGATATTTGCCCGACGCAGGCGATTGTGGCACCTTACGAAGTCGATGCGCGGCGTTGTATTTCATACCTGACCATCGAATTGAAAACCGGCATACCGGAATCGTTGCGGCCGTTGATCGGCAATCGCA
>SXJH01000125.1 GCA_005779435.1 Nitrosomonas sp.
TCGCCGACGGGAACCAGGTTGGCGCGGTAAATCAGAATATCCGCGCTTTGCAGCAGCGGATAGCCGAGAAAACCGTAGGTGCTCAAATCCTTTTCGGATAATTTTTCCTGCTGGTCTTTATACGTGGGTACGCGCTCCAGCCAACCCAGCGGCGTCATCATCGACAACAGCAAATACAATTCCGCATGAGCGGGTACTTTCGATTGGATGAATAACGTCGCCTGCGCCGGATCGACGCCCGCCGCGAGCCAATCGATCACCATGTCCCACACGGTTTGTTCGATGATTTCGGGTGAATCGTAATGGGTAGTCAGCGCATGCCAATCGGCGACAAAAAACAAGCATTCGTATTGCTGCTGCAACTTAATCCAATTTTTCAAAACGCCGTGATAATGCCCCAAATGCAAACTGCCGGTAGGGCGCATGCCTGATAAAACGCGATCAGCAAACATGTTGATGTCCTAATTGAAAACGTTGTTAAGGAAACGCTGATTGATTGGCTGCACGAGCGAATCACTTCGTTGCGCGGTACTCGCTGCCTCGCCTATCGTGTCGATATGTCTCGGTTGCTGCGTTCCGTGCGCCTTGTGCTTCATCTCGTTCGCCGAATGAATCAGCGTCTCCTCAAATATATAAACCAAAAAATGACACGATAAAAATCTTGATCCACAGAATAACCGGTCCGATGATGATGCTCAAAATGCCGCTGAATAACAATACCAGTAAAATCATAAAGCCGTAAGGCTCGATACGCGCAAACGGGTATGCAATCCGGTTGGGCAATAAGCTGACCATCATTCGTCCGCCGTCCAAAGGCGGAAGCGGCAGCAGATTGAGCACCATTAAAATGACATTGATTTCGATTCCCGCAATGCCCATTAACGCCAGCGGTTTGGCAAAAGCGCTGTCCGGCATGGTGAGCGCCAGCTTGATCATCAGCGCCCAGAAAAACGCCATCAATAAATTGGCGCCGGGACCGGCAGCCGCAACCCACAGCATGTCGCGCTTGGGGTGGCGCAAATTGGCGAAATCGACCGGCACCGGCTTTGCCCATCCGAACAAAAAACCCGAGCCGACAGTAAGTTTGCTCAAAACGAACAATGCCAGCGGCACCAGAATCGTGCCGACCGGGTCGATGTGGCGCATCGGGTTCATGCTGATCCGGCCGGCGTTGTGTGCGGTAAAGTCGCCGAATTGTTTGGCGATATAGCCGTGCGCGGCTTCATGCATGGTAATCGCAAAAATCACCGGCAATGCATAAATGGCAATGCCTTGAATAATTTCATCCATGATCGATTCCAAACGGTTCCAAGCTGCCTTTGCCTTGACGCACCAGCACCGGCACATCGGTGGTCAAATCGATCACGGTTGTCATGTCGATACCGCACGAACCCGCGTCCATCACCAATTCGACCTGATGTTCCAGGCGCTCGCGAATTTCATCCGCGTCGTTTAACGGGTATTCGTCGCCTGGCAATATCAGCGTGGAACTCAGCAGCGGTTCATCGAGCTCTTCCAGCAATGCGAGCACCACCGGATGATCGGGAACGCGCAAACCGATGGTGTTTCTTTTCGGGTGTTGCATGCGGCGCGGCACTTCGCGGGTCGCCTGTAAAATAAATGTATAGCTGCCGGGCGTCGTGGCTTTCAGCAGGCGGTATTGGCTGTTGTCGACTTTGGCGTAGGTGGCGATTTCCGCCAGATTGCGGCACACCAGCGTGAAATGGTGGCGCTCATCCACTTGTCGGATGGCGCGGATACGAATCATCGCGTCTTTGTCGCCAAGATGGCAGCCCAAAGCGTAACAAGAATCCGTCGGGTATACGATGATGCCGCCGCTGCGAACGATTGCCACGGCTTGTTTAATCAAGCGCGAATGCGGCGTGTCGGTGTGTATGGAGAAAAATTGGGCCACAGCGGAATTGTTTCGAGGTTAAGTGAATTTTAAATCGACGTCTCAGCTTATTAATTCGGCGGTGGCGGTGTTTTTCCAGTGCTGCCAGACCGGAGTGCATCCGTGCGGAAACTCGGGCAATTGCCCCAGATCGAAATGGCTTTCATCCGGGCCGTGAAAGTCCGAGCCGCACGAAACCAGAAAATTTCTGTTCTGCGCGTGTTGGCCAAAATGGCGGATTTGTTCGGAGGTGTGGCTCGAAGTCACGACTTCGATGCCGGAGCCGCCCAGCGCGCTGAATTCATCGAATAAATCGTTGAGCACGTTTTTACCCAAATCGTAACGCCCCGGGTGCGCAATGATGGCATGACCGCCGCTGCCGCGAATCCAATCGATTGCGTCGCTGAGCGTGGCCCATTCGTGGGGCGCATAACCCGGTTTGCCTTTGACCAGGTATTTCTTGAATACGGATTTCACATCTTTGGCATAGCCTTGATCGACCAGAAAGCGCGCAAAGTGTGTGCGTCCGATCAACCGGCGCACGCCGACATGCTTATAAGCGCCTTCCAGGCTGCCGTGGATGCCGATTTTTGCCAGTTCGGCTGCAATATTTTCAGCGCGCTGCGCACGTCCTGCGCGTATAACCGTTAAGCCGTCAACCAAAGGAGCATGGCGCGGATCGATATCCAATCCGACGATATGTAAAGTGCGGCCGCGCCAACTGACGGATATTTCCACCCCGTTTATAAATGTGATACTTTTCGCCTCGGCTGCTTGCCGCGCTTCTTCAAGCCCGGCAATGTCGTCGTGATCGGTTAATGCGAGCGTTTCAACGCCACGCTGAGCGGCGCGCTCGACCAATTGAGCAGGTGTCAGTACACCGTCGGAAATTGAGGAATGGCAATGCAGATCGATATTGAGCATGAAGCTTGGTTACACAAAACAGGACACGCATGATAGCAAATTACGCGATCCAAGAGAAATGATTGCATTGCATAATTAACAAGATAGTTTGTCCCGGAGCCCGGCATGCTTCCTGGAACGGCCTATTTTTATGAGGGATTTTGAATGACGCCGCAATTGACCATTCGCGATCATCTGGCGGCTGCGCCGCATCGTAGCCTATTCTTAGCAGGCGCATTGCAAGGTGTGCTGACTGTGCTATGGTGGGTATTCGATCTGGCCGGGCGCTATGGAATCGCCGGTTCGATGACTTCCTGGAGTGTCGCGCCGACCTGGGCGCATGCTTTTCTAATGACCTATGGTTTTTTCCCGTTCTTTATTTTCGGCTTTCTGTTTACCACCTACCCGAACTGGATGAACGGCGACAAAGTAAAACCGCGCGAATATATCGCCGTTTGCTTATTGATGGCGGCGGGCGTGATACTGTTTTATGCGGGCTTATTGACGCACAAAGCCATCAGCATTGCAGGCGTGGAATCCATGTTGATAGGGTGGGGCATTGCCGTTTACGTGTTATTTCGCATCTTGTTGACGACACCACCCGATCAAGACAAGCGCCATGCCATCGTGACCAGCATTGCACTGCTGATGGGCTGGCTGGGCGTGACCGCTTATTTGTTCTGGCTGGTTACCGGCAGCCCCGCATTGCTCGATTTTGCCCGTCATGCCGGGATCTGGTTTTTTCTGTTGCCGATTGTGCTGACGGTTTCGCATCGCATGATTCCGTTCTTTTCCAGCCGCGTATTGGATAATTATGAAATGGTGCGGCCGTTTTGGATGTTGTGGCTGATGCTCGCCTGCATCGCGATTCACGGTAGCCTGCAATGGCTGGATTTGTTCGCTTACCTATGGATCGTTGATTTTCCGTTAGCCGGATGCGCATTCTATCTATCGTACCGCTGGGGCTTCATGCGCAGCTTCAAAGTCAGCCTGCTTGCGGTTCTGCACATTTCGTTTGCCTGGTTTGGCGTGGCAATGGCGTTGTATGCCTTACAAAGCTTTATTTATTTCGCCTCCGGCAATCTTTTATTCGGCCTGGCGCCGTTGCACGCAATCGGCATCGGCTTTTTCTCCGGTATGATCCTCGCAATGGCTTCGCGCGTCACTCTCGGCCATTCCGGACGCCCCTTGGAACTGGATCGCTTCACCTGGCTGCTGTTTCTAGGCTTCCAAGCAACCGCCGCGATCAGAATTTTGGCCGATGTCGTACCGGCAATAGCCCAGATTTTTTATGTCGCCGCCGCGTTTATTTGGCTATCGTGCTTTGGATTGTGGGCGTTTAAGTACGCGCCGATTTATTGGCGGCAACGGGTGGATGGGAAGGCGGGGTAGGGAATGGTTAACATTATGTGGCTAACGGACTGATCCTGCTCGTATGCAACGAACAAGATCGGCAAGCTTTACCGGCACAAAAGAAACGATTCTGGCGAGCGTACCGGAAATAAAAATTAAATAATGACGGATCTTAAATTATCCATTGTGCCTAAAGGGAAAAATGAGTTTTGGAAGGGAAGATGAGGGGAAGGAAGGGATTAGAAATTATGACAAATGACTTGACTTTGCCCCCCGAGGTCGACTAGCCTGAGAGGTGTAGCTGGAAGAGGTATGAAA
>SXJH01000126.1 GCA_005779435.1 Nitrosomonas sp.
AGCGCTTCGGGCATCGTGGGAATGCCGCCACCAAACACGATGTTGGCGCCTTCTTCCTTGGCTTTGGCGTAATACGACAGCACTTTTTTCTGGTGAACTTTGCTCACCAGCGGGCCGATCTTGGTATCAACGTCGGCTGCGGCGGCAGTGTCGGCATGGGGGAGACGCGCCAATCGCGCGCCGGGTTGATCGCGCAATTGGCCAATCTGAATCCGTATCCGGAATCGGTGCCGATCAATCATCTGGTGCAGGTGCAAGGAACGCCGTTGTACGGTACGGCCGCTTTGGATCCACTCGAATTCGTGCGTACCATCGCCGCAGCGCGCATCACAATGCCGAAGGCGATGGTGCGGCTCTCCGCAGGACGGCAGGAAATGTCCGATGCGATTCAGGCATTGTGTTTCATCGCGGGCGCCAATTCGATTTTTTACGGCGACAAGTTGTTGACCACCGGCAACCCGGAAACCGATCGCGACCGGACGCTGATGGAAAAATTGGGGCTGCACGCACTGTCGTAAATGTTTCCCGATCTGGCCGAGCAACTGCGCAAGCGCGAGCAGCAGGGCTTGCTGCGTCGGCGGCGCATTCTCCAAAGCCCGCAAGCAAGCCATATTACGATTGACGGGTGCGGCTATCTGGCTTTTTGCAGCAACGATTATCTGGGGCTTGCCAATCATCCGCAATTGATCGAAGCGGCGTGCGAGGGTGCAATGCGTTATGGCGTCGGTGCGGGCGCATCGCATCTGATCAACGGTCATAGCGCCGCGCATCATGATTTGGAGCAAGCGCTCGCCGGATTTACCGGATTCCCGCAAGCCTTGCTGTTTTCCACCGGCTACATGGCGAATATCGGCGTGGTAACAGCATTAGCCGGACGCGAGGATGCGATCTTCGCCGATAAGCTGAATCACGCTTCGCTGAACGATGCGGCGTTATTGTCGCGCGCCCGATTCATCCGTTATCCGCATCTGGATTTGAAAACACTGGAAAATCGTTTGGCATCGACCAAAGCGCGGCGCAAGCTGGTGATTTCCGACGCGGTGTTCAGCATGGAAGGCGACAGTGCGCCGATCCCGGAATTGCTGGCTTTGTGCGAACAATACCAAGCCATTTTGCTGTTGGACGACGCGCACGGTTTCGGCGTGCTGGGAAAACAAGGGCGGGGCAGCTTGTTTCAGACGGACAGTCCGAGTAACCATTCACCGAATCTGGTGTACATGGCAACGCTGGGCAAAGCGGCTGGGGTATCCGGCGCTTTTGTCGCCGCGCAATGGGACGTGATCGAAACGTTGATCCAATCCGCACGCAGTTATATCTACACCACCGCTACGCCGCCGCTGCTGGCGCATGCTTTGCTGGCCAGTTTGCAATTGATCGAACATGAAGATTGGCGGCGTGATCGGCTGCGGCAGCATATCGCGCAATTGAAACAGGGATTGCAGCCGTTGCCGTGGCCGTTGCTTCCCTCCGTTACGCCGATCCAGCCTTTGCTGATCGGCGACAGCAAAGAAGCCGTACGCGTCAGTGAGCGGTTACGTGAACGCGGTATTCTGGTTCCGGCGATCCGTCCGCCGACGGTGCCGCAAGGTACGGCGCGATTGCGCATTTCGTTATCCGCTACGCACCGGCCGGACGATATCCGGCAATTGGTCGAAGCTTTGCACGAATTGGCCGCATCGTGACGCCAGTGCATATCGAAACCCTGGGGCAAGGCCCCGATCTCGTTTTGCTGCACGGTTGGGCGATGCACAGCGGCATTTGGGGCAGCGTGCGCGATCTGCTGGCGCAGCGGTTTCGCGTCCATTTGATCGATCTGCCGGGACATGGCTTGAGCCCGCTCAGCGAACCGGGAACGCTCGATCATTGGGTCGAAACCGTCGGTGAAATGCTGCCCGCGCGATGCATGCTCGGCGGTTGGTCGCTCGGCGGGCAGGTGGCGATGGAATTGGCGCTGCGTGAACCACAGCGGATCGAAAAGCTGGTGCTGATTGCCACCACGCCGTGTTTTGCTAAACGGCACGATTGGGAATGGGGCATGGAGCACAAACTGCTGCAACTGTTTCTGGAGAATTTGAAACTCAATTACATGGCTACGATCAATCGTTTTTTGACGCTGCAAATGAGCGGCGACCGCGGTGCCGGTAAGATTCTGCCGCAACTGCGCAAAAACTTTTTTCAACGCGCCGAACCCGATCCGGATGCGTTGCAAAAAGGCTTGAAAATTTTGCAGCACAGCGATTTGCGTGAACGTATCGCGGCCATCCGGCAACCGGTTTTAATCCTCCATGGCGAAAACGACGTGATTACCCACCCCGCCGCTGCCGATTGGATGCACCGGCAACTGCCGCAATCGCAGCGGGTGATGTTTGCGCATTGCGGCCATGCGCCGTTTTTATCGTTTCCCGAACAATTTGTGGCTCATTTGAATGAATTCCGAACACAATCTTGATAAAAAACAACTGCGCGCCGCATTCGAGCGCGCCGCCGACAGTTACGACCAAGCCGCAGTGCTGCAACGCGAAATCAGCAATCGCATGCTGGCGCGCCTGGAATACATCAAATATAAACCCGGCGTGATTCTCGATGCGGGCAGCGGCACCGGCTACGGCACGCAGCAATTGGCCAAGCGCTACCCCGGCAGTCAACTGATCGCCGTCGATATTGCCTGGGCGATGCTGTCGCACGCGCGGCCCAACACCGCCTGGTGGCAGCGTTTGCTGCCGTTGCAGCAACAACGCACCGATTACGTGTGCGCCGATATCGAGCAATTCCCGGTCAAAAACGAAAGCGTCGGCATGATCTGGTCGAACCTCGCGCTGCAATGGTGCAACGACCTGGATCGCACCTTCGCTGAAATGCATCGTATTTTGCGCACCGACGGTCTGCTGATGTTCAGCACCTTCGGCCCGGATACGTTGAAAGAACTGCGCCAATCGTTTGCGCAGGCCGATACCTTCAGCCACGTCAACCGCTTCGTCGACATGCACGACATCGGCGACTTGCTGGTACACAACGGTTTTTCCACGCCGGTGATGGATATGGAATACATCACGCTGACGTATGGCGATGTTATCGGCGTGATGCGCGATTTGAAAGCCATCGGCGCGCACAACGTGTTGCTCGGCAGGCAACAAGGACTGATGGGCAAGAACAAATGGCAACAAGCCATCGCCGCTTACGAAAAACTGCGCCGCGACGGCAAATTGCCCGCTACTTTCGAAGTGGTGTACGGCCACGCCTGGAAGCCGCTGGATCGCCGCTCCATATTAACGCCGGAAACACGACGGCAACTCGGCTTGATTCCCTGAACGTGGGCAAAGGTTTTTTTGTCACCGGCACCGATACCGGCATCGGGAAAACCACCGTGAGCTGCGCGTTGCTGCATGCGTTTGCCGCGCAAGGCAAGAAAGCGGTTGGCATGAAGCCGATTGCAGCAGGCAGCGAAAACGGGCAATGGCACGATGTCGAACTACTCATCGCCGCCAGCAATATCCGCGCTGCTCGCGAATGCGTCAATCCTTACGCTTTCGACCCGCCGGTCTCGCCGCACCTTGCCGCACAACAAGCCGGTGTCGAAATCGATCTTGCCGTGATTCAGCGCGCTTACCAAGCGCTCAGCAACCAAGCGGACATCGTCATCGTCGAAGGCGCGGGCGGTTTTCTGGTGCCGCTCAATGCACAGCAAACCGGTGCCGATCTGGCGCATGCGTTAAATCTTCCGGTGATCCTGGTAGTCGGTATGCGGCTGGGTTGTTTGAATCATGCATTGCTGACGGCTCAGGCGATTAAGGCTGCCGGTTTGCCTTTAGCGGGTTGGGTGGCCAATTGCGTTGATCCGCAGATCCTAATGTTGGAGGAGAATATTGCGACGCTGGAGCGGCGGTTGGATGCGTCGTTGCTGGGGGTGGTGCAGTTTGGTAATGAGATAGATATGGGGAATATAGCTTTATTGGTAGGCAAGGAATAAATAATTGCTGTTAAATAGAAACTTTTATGATTATTGAAACTCACTTTGATCTTTTCAGAACTGATTATTATGGATCATTCAATTAATTCTAGTTTTCCTGGGGGCTCAAAATCACGTGTAAATCAAGCTGGAGAGAATATTCGAAACAGAATTGCATCATCAGAAGATTTGCGCGTCATTGATGAGTGGCGTGCTGCACATCGGGGGGTTCTAAATACTTTTCAGGCGATTCTTCGCAATCGAACGAAAGGCACTAATATTAGCGTGGCGCAACGGCATAAGCGAAAACAAACAATTTTCGATAAGCTTGCTCGATTACCCGAAATGAAGCTGGCGAGAATGGATGATGTGGCTGGTTGTCGTTTAATATTTAAAAATCTAAAGGAACTCAATTTATTTCGAGCAAATTTTCTTAAAGCTCATTTCAAGCATAAGCGTAAAAATGATCTGGAAAAATATGACTATATAAAACGTCCAAAACAAACTGGATACCGGGGAATTCATGATGTGTATGAATACGATGTCAATTCTGAAGTTGGAAAAAAGCTCACTGGACTTTATGTAGAAATACAATATAGAACTTTGGTTCAACATGCTTGGGCTACTGCTGTAGAGGTAATTGGGTTTATCACTGAAAATCAGCCAAAATTTCAGAAGGGAGATATTCGGTACGAGACTGCCATGACGTACGCAAGTGAAATTCTTGCTCGTGCGCATGAAGGCATGAGAGGGCCCATTCCTAATATTTCGGACCGAGATCTAGTCGAGAAATTTTTGGAGTTCGATGCAGAAATTGGCTTGCTTAGAATGCTTAAGAGTCTAAATGCAGCTAATAAAACGGTTTCTACAAATCGCAATACTATTTTGATTTTTAGTGGGGCTGGTAACCTTGATGTGCGTACATTTCGCGACGCCCCAGATGCTTTGCGTGCTCTTTTTGAGCTTGAAAGAAAGATGCCAGATCACGATATTGTACTTGTTAGAGCAGATACAAGTGATGAAGTACGCTTAGCATTTCGAAATTACTTTTCTGACGCAAGAGATTTTATTCGTTTAGTCGATATAGGGTGCGAGAGGCTCATTAAGACCCAAAGTATTTCTAAGTAGTGTCGCAGACTTTAGTGCCTGTACTTGATATTTGCATTCATGATTTGTGGTTGGTATCAAATAATGTTTGAAAATAAAATCTTAAACTGGGCCCACCACGTCACCGAAACCAGCAACGCCTTGGATCTTGAACCCGGTGTTTTTTCATGGAGTGATCCGCGCAAAATCGCGTTGTCGCTGAAGCGCTCCGCCGATAACAGCCAGCGGCGCAGGGCGGTGCCGTTTGCGTCGGCGATGGCGATGCTCAATTTTTACATCAACCGGGCGGGGAAGCATTTGTCCGCGCAGCGGCGCGATGTGCTGGAACAAGCCAAGGATGAGTTGCGCGAGTTGTACGGAAGGCCGCGTGTCAATTTTAACGGGTTTTGAAAACCGGAAATCAATTGGTTTATTCATGAATTATCTCGATTTAACCGACCATCAATTCAATCCCGAAGGTTATTGGAATCGGTCGCTGGATAGCCTGAATCCGCCGACGGCTCATGATCTGGCGCTGTTCGATCAGAACGGTTACGACTTGACCGATTTGGAACAACGCTACGCCGAGATCAACTTAATGCCCG
>SXJH01000019.1 GCA_005779435.1 Nitrosomonas sp.
ATGCGCGGCACTTTCGCCAACGTGCGCATCAAGAACTTGATGATCCCGGGTAGCGAAGGCGGAATCACACTCTATCGCGGCAATGCTGGTACAGAACCCGTACCGATGAGTATTTACGACGCCGCGATGCAATACCGATCGCAAGGCGTTCCCACCGTGGTATTCGGCGGCAAGGAATACGGTACCGGATCGAGCCGCGACTGGGCCGCCAAGGGTACGCAATTGCTCGGCGTCAAAGCGGTTATTGCCTCCAGTTTTGAGCGTATCCATCGCAGCAATCTGATCGGTATGGGCGTACTACCGCTACAGTTCAAAAACAACGATAGCGTAGAAACGCTTGCGATCAAAGGCGATGAGCAATTCGACATTGCCGGATTGGATGACATCCAACCGCAAAAGGATGTAACGTTGATCATCCGCAGAAAAGATGGCGGCACGCAATCGGTAAAATTACTGTGCCGTATCGATACCGCAATCGAAGTGGATTATTACAAACACGGCGGCATTCTGCCTTATGTATTGCGGGAATTGATGGCTTGATTAGGTAAACGCTGATTTATTGACTGTACGTACGAGCAAATCGCTTCGTTCAATCAGCGCTTCCTTAGAAAAATGTGACACGGAAAACACACGGTAAGGCGATTCACCCTAGCGCGTGTCACTTAAAGCTTCGCAACAAAATCCAGAACCTCTTGCACATGTCCCGGCACTTTCACACCGCGCCATTCTTTGCGTAGAATTCCCTGCGCATCAATGACAAACGTACTGCGCTCGATGCCGCGAACTTGTTTGCCGTACATGTTTTTCATTTTCATGACGGCAAATAAGTTGCATATTTTTTCATCCGTGTCGCTCAGCAACTCGAAAGGAAACTGCATTTTGGCCTTAAAGTTTTCATGCGATTTGAGCGTATCGCGTGAAATACCGGCGATGATGCAATTTTTCCCGGCAAATGTCTGCCATTGATCGCGGAAATCCTGCCCCTCCGTAGTGCATCCCGGCGTATCGTCCTTCGGATAAAAATAAACAATTACATTTTTACCCAAATGATCCGCCAAAATAAATTCCTGGCCGCCGGTCGACGGCAGCGAAAAATTCTCAACGGGATGATCGAGCGTTATCATTCGATTACGGAATCTGCCGGTCGATTACAATTGCAATATTATTGTGGCCAAGTTTGACAGGTTCGCTAAAGCCTTGTAAATCTCCGCTGGCGGGAACCGCTTGACCGGATTTAGAGATTCTTGCTTCGATAACCACTTCCGGGAAACTGGACATTTTCATCGTAGGTGTCATCGCCATATCGTCCGTCAGTTTGAATGATGCGGGCAAGTCGCTTGCAGTCAACCGTAAAATAGCCAAAGGCATTTTCGGTCCTGTTTTAGCGCGCGCATAAATAAACAGCGTATCGCCCTTCGCAACCTTTGCCGCCAATTCCGGTTGAATACTGACTCGGCCGGAAACCGAAAGCGAGGTTGGCGAGGTTGGTTGATCCGCTCCCGCATCGCTGCCGTTATTCGCCGGCTGAATATTGGCTTCCTCGCGCGGCGTGGCGGCAGCTGCAACTTGCTGCGGTTCGGATGTTTTCTCTTTGCTACCGCCGAGTGCTAATAATTTGGCTTCCGCAATACTGTCCTTAACGGACTTGGCCAATGGAGAGTCCGCCGGAATCGCCGCCAGCAATTTTTCCCAATGCGCCGATGCTTTTTCGTAGTGTTCCTGTTCGAATTCCGCATGCCCCGCGAGCGCCAATGCCGGTGGATATTGCGGATCGATACCGAGCGCTTGATACAGCAATTCGGTCGGCTTTCCAGCCAATGTGCCTTGATTCCTCAAGGCCAACGTGCGTGCATAATCGCTAAGAATTTGCGGATTATTGGGCACCAGATCGGCCAGTTTTGCGTAAGTATTGCTTGCTTCCGTATAGCGCTCCATCGCTGTATAAGTACGCGCCAGCATGACCCAACCTTCAACATCTTCCGGATTGCTGCTCAAACGCGCGATGAGATTTTCCAATGCGGCTGAAAAGTCGTGCCCGCTCATATCCTCTGTGCCGCCTCCACCGCCGCCGCTGCGGTTCATTTGCGTGGCGCTGGCCAATTGCGCTTGCGGCAATAACCCGCGAGTATCGCCAATGTTCAAATACAAAAAAACGGCCGCCAGCGGAAGAACCAATGCGATGACGGTTGCCAGCGCAATATTCTGGAATTTCTTATTTTTTTGAAGAACGACTTTTTCACGCCCGGTCACATCCTGCAGCATGCGTTGCTGCAATTCTTGCTTGCTCTTGTCGTATTGTTCCCGACTTAAGATGTCGTTTTCCAAATCCTTATCGAGCTCGGCGATTTGATCGCGATATACCGTGATATTCACGGCGTCATGCTCCAAGTTTTTAAGCTCGATATCCTTATTCCGCAATAGCGTTGGAATAACAAATAACAGCGCCGTTACAATGAAAATCCCGGAAATAACCCAAAAAGCCGTCATACGTTCTTACCTTTTTTTTCTTCGTTCAGTAATGCTTCCGCTGTTTCAAGCTGTTCTTGCGATAGCGATATATCTTCTATTTGCACGCGCCGGCGTCTTAAATGAACAATCAATGCGCCCAAGGCAATCACGAATAAAATAGCCGGACCGAACCATAGCATGACGGTGGTGGATTTCACGGGCGGATTGTAAAGAATAAAATCTCCGTATCGGTCGACCAGAAACTGAATGATTTCTTCATCCGTTTTGTTGGCTTTAATTTGCTCCCGGATTTCACGTCGGATATCGTTCGAGAATTCCGCACGCGAATCGGAAATAGGCTCGTTCTGACAGACCAAACATCGCAAGTCCATCGTCAATGCCAGCATTCTTTTTTCGATTTCCGGATCTTCGGCAACCGGTATCGCTTCTTTTGACCATCCGGTTAATGGAATGAGAAGTAGCAATAACAAAACAAAACCAGCGGCTCTCACTACCCCGTTTAATTGACGTGCCATAACAAAACTTGCCTTTATTTAGGAAGATGCTTCGTTTTCTACACTTGCTGCTGTAATTCTTTGATCAATGGAATGATTGTTTTTTCCAACGAATCCACGGTCACTGGACCGATTTGCTTGTGCCGTATGATGCCCTTTTTATCGATGACGTAAGTCTCGGGCACACCATAAACACCATAATCGATACCGACTTTTCCATCGGAGTCGACTATGCTGATGGCATAAGGGTCGCCAAAACGCTTTAACCATTGTAATGCGGTATTCCGTTCGTCTTTGTAGTTGAGGCCGTAAATCGGCACGATCCCCGATTTCGCCAACTGCACCAACAACGGATGCTCGTCGCGGCATGCAACGCACCACGATGCCCATACGTTCAGCATCCAGACCTTGCCGAGATTTTCGTCTGACGACATGATCTTATCGGGTTCGTGCAATTGGTTGAGTTGAAACTTCGGTGCCGGTTTATCGATCAGCGGTGAAGGCACTTGCCGGGGATTCAAAGACAAACCAACCAGCAGAAATGCCGCCAGTATCATGAAAGCAAATAGCGGAATCAGATAGCGCATCATACTTTGGTCGTCTCCGTCGCCAATTCGACTTTGGTCACTGCGGGTGCGGCCGTTGTTGCCGGAGCTTCTTTTACTTGCCGCTCCGATTCCGTTTCTTCGGAAACGACCGATTTTTTCTTGGTAATCTTCAAACGATACCTGCGATCGGTTACGGACGTGATACCGCCAAGCGCCATCAATATACATCCGAACCAGATCCAATCGACAAACGGCTTATGATAAGCGCGAACCACCCATGCGCCGTTCGATAACGGTTCTCCCAGCGCAACATAAAGATCGCGGAACAATCCGGTATCGATAGCCGCTTCCGTCATCGCCATACCCGATGCATTATAAGTACGCTTTTCCGGATACAGATTGCGAATGAGTTTGCCGTCGTGAATCACACCGATATCGCCGCGCACCGCTTTATAGTTCGGCCCGACCACATCGCTGGTGCCGTTGAATTGGAAGGTATAACCGCCTACGGTTACTTTGCTGCCGACTTCCATACGCACGTCCTTTTCGGTTTCATAGCCATTAACCAATGTAACACCGACGATAAACACGGCCACGCCCAGATGCGCCAGATGCATGCCGTAGTAGCTTCTGGATTGTCTTGCCAGACGGGCAAAAATGCTGCCTTCGCCGCTATTGCTCAACCGATGTTTAACATTGACAAACATGCACACAACGATCCAGATCGCCAGCAACAAACCGAAACTAACCAGTGGCTTCCATTCGCCCATCAAATACGGGGCCATCAATGCGGAAACAATGCTGACCGCAAATGCCCAACGCAAACGAACCGCCAACGCAGGCAAACTCGTTTGCTTCCAGCGTGCAATAGGGCCAACGCCGATCAGAAAAATTGCCGGTGTCATGACAGGGACAAAAACCGCCTCAAAATAAGGAGGACCTACGGACAATTTCCCCAAATCCAATACATCAATGAGCAATGGATATAGCGTTCCCAGCAATACACTGGCTGCTGCGACCAGCAATAAAATATTATTGGTTAACAACATCGATTCGCGCGAAAGCAAATCGAATTTTCCGCCCAGACCAACCTTGGGCGCGCGCCATGCAAACAATACCAGCGAACAACTGATGACCACCACCAGGAAAATCAAAATAAACACGCCGCGCGCAGGATCGGTTGCAAATGCATGAACGGAAGTCAGCACACCCGAACGAACCAGGAATGTTCCCAGCAGACTCAACGCAAACGCGGAAATCGCCAATAACACAGTCCAACTTTTGAAGCTTCCGCGCTTTTCCGTAACCGCCAAAGAATGAACCAAAGCAGTACCAACCAGCCACGGCATAAAAGAAGCATTTTCAACGGGATCCC
>SXJH01000127.1 GCA_005779435.1 Nitrosomonas sp.
GTTACCGAGGGCTAGCAAAAGCACACGCCTGGCATACCTTGCAAGCTATGGCGTATAACCTGAAAAGGTTGCCCAAGTTGTTTGCCCAAAGCATGATGAGACAGGGAGCGTGCGCCTGTTAAATGAAAAATAGGTAAAAAAACACAGAAAACACGACAAATTCGTATCAAATTACGACTTTTATCTTGAAAAATCCAAAAAAGATAGAGCAAATCAAATTTAGATTACGAATTTACTCCAGTATTTCTAAAAAACGGTGATTTTGCAAAGGTCTCACCTTATGACATAAGCGACCGCATCGTGGATTTTGCAAAACAAAGATCTTTCCAAGCCTTGGCTTTTTCCGGCAAAGACCGCAATAAATAGGCCGGGTGGTAAGTCACAATCAGCGGTATGCCCGAATAATCGTGAACTTTGCCGCGCAAACTGGAAATACTGTCGTCGCATTGTAAGAGATTCTGCGCGGCGACTTTTCCCAAGGCGACGATCAGTTTCGGCTTGATCAATGCAATTTGCCGGGTTAGATAGGATTCGCAGTGTTGCGCTTCCGCCGGACTCGGATTTCTGTTGCCGGGCGGGCGGCATTTCACGATATTGGCAATATAAACATGTTCTCCGCGTTTCAAATGGATTGCGGCCAGCATTTGGTCGAGCAGTTTACCGGCTTGTCCGACGAAAGGTTCTCCGATTTCGTCTTCGCGCGCACCGGGTCCTTCGCCGATGAAAAGCCAATCGGCGTGTTCATCGCCGATACCGAATACGGTGCGATTGCGCGTTTGGTGTAATGGACATAAGGTGCATTGGGATACGGTTTGTCTGAGTTGATCCCAATCCATTTGCTGAATTGCTGTTGCTTGCTGCGATACTTCCGCTGCTTCGGGAGAGGCGGCTGGATGGTTTGCTTCGATTAATTGCGCGGGCACCGAGTGGCGGAGTCGGCGCTGTTGCCATAGCGGCAACAGATTCAATTCGCCAAGGATTTGCTTGCGCCGGTTGCTCATAGCATCAGTTGCATCACAAGTGCATCTTCGCGTCCGCACATGGCGGGGTAATAACCTTTGCGCGTTGCAATTTGCCGAAATCCCATGTGTATATAGAGTTGTGCCGCGCCATGATTGGATTCTCGTACGTCTAGGAAAACCGATTTTGCTTTTTCTGTGCGCGCATGCGCGATCAAATGTTGCAGCATTTTTTTGCCGAAGCCTTTTTTTTGCGATTGCGCGGCGATACCGAGTGTCAGGACATGCGCTTCTTCCGGGCTCATCATCATGATGCCGTAACCCAGTATTGTTTCGGCTTGCGTAAGTACCTGGCAATAATAGTCCGATTTAAGGGAGTCCGCGAAATTTCCAGGCGACCAAGGAAAAAGAAAAATTTCGCGCTCGATCAGAATGATGCGATCAATATCCGATGATTGCATGGCTCTGATTGCCACAGCGGATTCGAGCGTCGTATTCATCGTTCACTTTCCTTCAATGCTACTTTGTTGCGGATATATATCGGAGCCGCGAGCGCGGGATCGATGCCGCCGTTATCGTGAAATTTTGCTGCGGCAAGCTTGGCGATCTGCTCCGCGTGCGGATGCAGTCCGTAATATATTTGCTGTAAGTTGCCACGGTAATGTGACGACAATACTTCACGGTAGCTGTCGAACCCGCTGCCGCCGCCATGCCAACTGCTGCCGGAGACTGCGGGCGTGCGCTGCGGTAAGCAAAGTACAGGCTCGTTGACAATATGCCAGCCGCCATTGGCCGATTTTCGATAAGCGGCATGATAGATCTCGCCCATTCGAGCATCCAGTGCTGCAATAACGTTGTCTTGCGCAATTTTCTCCGCGATCGCTTCCAGTGTGCTGACAGCCGCAACGGGAAGATCGATTGCGCACGCCAAACCCTGTGCAACGCCGCAAGCGATGCGTAAGCCGGTAAAAGAACCGGGGCCTGCGCCGAAAGCGATACCGTCGAGTTGTTGCAAAGATAGCTCGGCTGCGGCAAGCAATTCGTGAACCATCGGTAGCAGAATTTCCGAATGGCGGTGTCCGGCGATAACTTCTTTGCTGATGATGTTTTCATCGATTTTGAGCGCAATCGAGCAGAATTCGGTCGAGGTTTCTAGCGTGAGGATTTTCAAAGTAATTCTGGGCCGGTTTATAAAAAAATACACATTCGGTTTGCTGGAATTATATAGCTTTCCGTTAATCGCCGGTTATCGCAAAGGCCAGCGGCCAAGCGGTACATAGTCGACATGATTGCGCACGGGCTTCGATTGCACGAGAAGCCATTTGGCGGCAACCAATGGGATCGGTTGAATGCGATGATTCTGAATGGCATGCGCCGCGTTGCGGATTAATGTGATATGCGGTTGGTAATCGCGGTTGTCGAATGTGAAGCCGTTATCGGTTAATGCGATTTTTAACGTGCTTACAAGCGCCATTAATTCTGCGGGAACATTTGCCGCTTGCAGCGAGACGATTTGGTTATGCTTCCAATAGCAAACGGTGTCGAATGTGATTTCAAATGGCTTGGCATTGATCGTTGCCATGGCTTGCTTGAGCGTTTCGGTGCGCGTAACGGCGATATCGCCAATAAACAGTAAGGTGAGATGCAGGTGCTGCGGTCTGATTTTGCGCCCGCCGCAAACCGGTTCAAGCCGGTTCGCTTGCAGCGATAGCTGCTGCTGCGTCGGCGGATCGGGGAACAAGGCAAGGAATACGCGTATGGATTTTGTCGCGGCATCAATGCGTGGTCGGTTCAAGCGAATTATTCCTTACGCTCAATCAAGCATACAGCTTGTGTGGCGATGCCTTCTTCACGGCCGAGTGCGCCCAGGTGTTCCGCTGTTTTGGCTTTAATGTTGATATCGCTGGTGTGCATGTGCAAGTCGTGTGCAATATTGGCAATCATGGCCGGGATATGCGGTGCCATTTTCGGCGCTTGCGCAACGATGGTGGCGTCGATGTTGATGATTTTGTAATGCTGTTGTTGCAACAGTGCATGGACATTGCGCAATAGCACGCGGCTGTCGATATTTTTGTACTGCGGATCGGTGTCGGAAAAATGACGTCCGATATCGCCGAGCGCCGCAGCGCCGATGAGTGCGTCACAAATCGCGTGTAATAATACGTCGGCATCCGAATGTCCGAACAATCCTTTTTCATGCGGAATGGTGACACCGCCAATGATCAGCGGACGCCCTTCGGTTAGTCGGTGAACATCCGTTCCTTGCCCTATTCTAATTGTGCTCATGGGTATTCCTCTGTTGTAAGATGAGTTCGGCCAATGCCAAATCTTGCGGATAGGTGACTTTGAAATTATAAGCATCGCTCAGTATGAGTTTGGGATGATAGCCCAAAGCTTCTACTGCGCTGGCATCGTCGGTGATGGGCATGTGCGTTGCATTTTGCAGTGCGCGTGCGAGTAGTTCGTAGCGAAACATTTGCGGTGTCTGCGCTTGCCACAAATTGTCGCGGGATTCGGTGCGCGCGACGCGGCCAGCCGAATCGTTGCGCTTTAATGTGTCGGCAACGGGAACGGCCAATAAGCCACCGACATCGTCTTCGGCTAATTCGTCGATCAATCGATTGAGTTGATCTGTAGTCAAACAAGGCCGAGCGGCATCGTGAACGAGTATCCAATCTTGATCGTCGATTAAGTTTTTTTGCTTTGCAGCGGTTAGTCCATTCAGTACACTATTCGCACGAGTCGCGCCGCCGCAATTGAATATCATGAGTTTTGGGTCGAATTCGGACCAATCGTAATGCAACCATTCGGCATCGCGAGGCGCTAATACGACAATGATCCCTGAAATGAACGGATTTCGGCTGAGTGTGCGGATTGCATGATAAATCATTGGCCGGTTGTTTAATGATAGATATTGCTTGGGTAATTCATTCCCCATACGGGATCCCGAGCCTGCGGCTGGAATTAACGCAAAAAACTTTGGCATTTTTGGAGTGGGATTGGGTTTATAGAATGGGTGAGTATATAAAATGGCGAAAAAATATCGGTAGCAGCGAATTATAATTTTTTTTGCCAATCGGTGTTGGATTGCTAAGTTGCTCGAATTGGAAATAACGAAATAATTTACTTATCAGGTGAGAACATGGAAGCGGAACAAATAAATACCATAGCCAATCAACTCGAGGATCTTGGCAGTCGTGCGAAAGAATTGCGGAGGTTTCTTTGACTTCGATAACAAACAGACGCGATTGAATGAATTAAAGCGATTGCTCGAGGATCCGGCAATTTGGAACGATAGTAAACGCAGTCAAGAGGTTGGCCGCGAGAAAAAAACTTTGGAAGATACGGTAGTCGTGTTGACGTCCATGGAGCAGCAGCTATCGGATTTGCAAGAATTGTTTCAAATGGCGAAAGACGAAACCGACGATGCAACGTTTGCCAGCATTGCAATCGATGTTGCCGCTGTCGAAAAGGAAATAGCCAATCTGGAATTCAGGCGCATGTTTTCCGATCCGATGGATCCGAGTAATTGTTTTGTGGATGTGCAATCCGGTTCCGGCGGCACGGAAGCGCAAGATTGGGCGGCTATGTTGGAACGCATGTATTTACGCTATTGTGAGCGGCAGGGATTTGAAGTTGAAGTGTTGGAGGAATCGCCGGGGGATGTGGCGGGTATCAAAAGTGCAACTTTGAAAGTAACCGGTGAATACGCTTACGGATATTTGCGTACTGAAACCGGCGTACATCGATTGGTTAGAAAATCGCCGTTTGATTCGGGAAATCGCCGTCACACATCTTTTGCCAGCGTTTTTGTTTATCCCGAAGTGGATGACAGTATCGAGATTGAAATAAATCCGGCCGATTTGCGGATTGACACGTTCCGGGCTTCGGGGGCGGGAGGTCAGCATATTAATAAAACGGATTCTGCAATACGCATTACGCACAATCCGACCGGTATCGTGGTGCAATGCCAAAGCGGGCGATCGCAACATCGTAATAAAGCCGATGCAATGGCAATGCTGAAGTCGCGATTGTACGAAGCGGAGTTACGAAAGCGCAACGAGGAAAAACAAGCGATCGAAGAGACCAAGACGGATATCGGATGGGGGCATCAGATTCGTTCTTATGTGCTGGATCAATCGCGTATCAAAGATTTGCGCACCAATGTGGAAATTGGCAACACGCAAAGTGTGTTGGATGGAGATTTAAGCAGTTTTATCGAAGCGAGTTTGAAACAAGGGATCAAATAAGGTTGCGTCAAAATATTTCATCACCAGTAGTACTGGATGGAGTGACTGTATTTGAAGCAATTTTTGGCATGTAAAAATCATTCGCGGATGGACAAGAGAAATAATTACAGAAACAGCTTGACCGTCCTAATAGAGTCTGTATAATTCCGCTTCTCGCTGCTTAGCGCAACTTAATAAGTAGCAACGCTCTTTAAAAAAATACAATCGATAGGTGTGAGTACTTAGTGAAGAAATGGATTCGATTTGAATCCAAAAAATAATTAAGTAATCGCAAGAAAAAGTAGATATTGGTTAATTAATCAACATCAAAACGTCAAGCGAGAGTAATAACAGAATCAAACATAAGAGTTTGATCCTGGCTCAGATTGAAC
>SXJH01000128.1 GCA_005779435.1 Nitrosomonas sp.
CAAACAGCGTATAGGTTCCGCCGTAAAGCAACGGTACGCTGACGATGTTGTTGCCCATCTCGGCAATATTGATGATCGAATAATGAATCGCCGCCTGACCCGAACTGAGCGCCAAAGCCGCTACACCGCCTTCCAGCGCGGCAACCCGCTGCTCCAGCACATCGCTGGTCGGGTTCATGATGCGCGTATAAATATTGCCCGGCACAGTGAGATTGAACAAATCCGCGCCATGCTGCGCATTATCGAATTCATAGGCAACGGTCTGATAAATAGGTACCGCAACCGCTTTGGTGGTGGGGTCGGTGTTATAGCCTGCGTGAATGGCGATGGTTTCGTCTTTCATTCGTTTGTCCTGCCGATAAGAATCAAGAATTGCCGAAGTTTAGCAGGTTTGTGAGATTTTACCGTCAGGATCGGGTGCTGAATCGCGAATCCCAGTCGAGTGGCGCACGCACCGCAAACAAAGACACAAAATGAAAAACAACCATTGGGGATTCTGTAAAAAGCTGCTTGTAAAATTAGGCGATCCAAATATATTTCTCGAAATTTGTGTAATAATCAAGGTGCCTTCCAGAATCGCCAGAAAGTTTTTTTACAATAAAACCAATAGATTAATTTCTTGCTCCTCTTGAAGCGGACCTCCGAAGTTCAACTCAATCGTAAGGTGATAACTATGACTCCTTTTCTTGGTGAATTAATTGGTACTTTTATTTTAGTGTTATTGGGTAACGGTGTCGTTGCCAATGTCGTGCTTAATAAATCCAAAGGCAATAATGCCGGATGGTTGACCATTGCAGCCGGTTGGGGAATTGCGCTTTTCGTGGCGGTTTATGCCGTGGCCGCTTCCAGCGGCGCGCATTTAAACCCTGCGGTGAGCGTCGGCCTCGCGGCTGCGGGCAAGTTTGCATGGGGCGATGTCCCTGTTTATGCACTGGGACAAATACTAGGAGCGATGTTGGGTGCATTGGTGGTATGGATCACCTATCGTCAGCATTTCGACGCAACGACCGATCCGGATATGCAGTTAGCCGCATTTTGCACCGGGCCAGCCATTAGCAGTCCATTCCACAATATCGTTACCGAAGCGGTGGGCACTTTCATGCTGGTGTTCGGCGTCATGATGATGGTTTCGCCGCAGGCAAGTCTGGGTGCGCTGGATGCCTTGCCGGTCGCTCTGTTACTATTCGGTATCGGTTTATCATTAGGCGGGCCCACCGGTTTTGCGGTTAACCCTGCGCGTGATCTGGGGCCGCGCATTATGCACGCGATTCTCCCGATGACCAATAAACGCGATAGCGACTGGGGTTATGCCTATGTGCCGGTAGTGGGCGGCTTTATCGGCGGATTAATTGCCGCAGTGGTTTATTCGATGCTTTAAAACTTTGCCGAATCGTTAAGGAGCCTCTGAAGAACTGTCGTTTCGAGCATAACGACAAAGCTGCCGCATGGATTCCGGAATATTCCTCATCACATTCGGAATAATACTCAGAGTCTCCTTAGCAGACCTACATGGACTCTCCTATCAAAGCAAGGTTTTGAATACGGTCTGCTAAACGCCCGGTTTATTACAAACCGCCCGCCTTGTCGGCGGCGTCGAGCTGAGATTCCGCTGTGCCGCTCAGGGCTTCGGATGCCAATTGCAAGACCGAAGCCTGCTTGCTGACCAGGGAAATTTCCAGCGAATCCGGCAATGCATTGAGGGGAGCGCCGCCCCGATAGTCGAAGCGTATTGAAATATGGTCGCCTTTGGAAACGAGCATTGGCTTGGATAATGGAAAAATAATGTACTGGGTATGCCAATCGACGGTACTGTACGACTGCATGTCAATGGCCAGTATATTTTTGGTGATGAGCCGCAGCGCATTGAGCTGGCCGTCTTCGGCGATGACGATTTCTTCATCGCAGCGGCAGGTTTGGTCGAATGGCTCGGCATAAGACAATAATTGGAATACCTCCGGATCGCCGAGGCTTTTGCTTCTTTCCTGAATGGCGCAGGGGTCTTGGAACAGAATCGTGGGCGCGTAAAAACCTTCGAAATGGAAGTTTTGCTCTAATGGCTGAATAGCCTGAATACTGGCTTCCGGCACAAAAACCGGCAGCGGTCCGCCAAACTTCTCCAAGTAACGCCGCTTGAAGGAATCGATGACGGGCATTTGTTTTTCACGCAACAAACCGGTATGCAGCATTTCGCAAATCACCACATCGACAGGCTCCGGCGGCAAATAATGCAGCGCATCGGCTTGAATGACTTCAACTTTGTCCCCATGAACATTTTGCGCAAGCAAGCTGCGCGCGGCATTCACCAGCTCCGGATTCCGCTCGACGCAATAAACCTTCTGCGCTTTTTGTGCGGCAAAAAAGGATTGCACGCCGGTGCCGCCGCCAAGCTCCAAAACCTTGGCGCCGGGCTTAACCGCCAGATTGATCGCCTCCTTAAAACCATTCATGCGAACATTGTCGTTCAACATATTGTAATGATAATGCAGCGGAATGAATTGACCGAGTTCCAAACTTTCGAATTTGTTTTGCATAGCGATTCCTGAATGGTTAGCGTTGCCGGTTTAAGATAGATCTGTGTGAATTGACAGCAATGATCATGCCAATCCACAATAAACCCACGGCCAACCCACGGCCAACCCACGGCAAACCCGATGCCGGCTGTATTAAGGGAGACGCCGATTCGCTTGTGCAGCCAATTAATCAGCGTCTCCTTAGCGTTTTTTTGCTTGATTTTTTAGGAAAATAAGCGGCCAGAGCGGCAAATATTGCCGCGCCATACCTATAATCCGGCAAATATGGAGCGGTCTGTGAATTGGGTATCGATAGCAGAAATAACCGAACTCACATTCAAGTCGGCGAGGACGCACGCAAAAATTTTGATAGGGGCAATCCGTACCAGCTTTTTACATACAAATATTGCCGGATCGGCGTTTTAATCATCAGCAACAGCAAGCCGATGGAATACAGGCACCAGACGGCCGCCCATTCGTTCATGTCGTCGGTGGTCATATATGCCAGCAACGGCCCCGATATGAAATGGTATGTCACCATTTTCCAGGATCCGTACAACAAAGGTAATGCAAAAGCGGCGTAACCGTAAACATTTCCCATCAGAACATTTCCGTTGGCGGGAATGGCCCAAGCAATATGCCAATCTCCCGAAGTGGAACAAATCTGTTCGCCGCAGAACGGCATAGTAAATTTGGCGCTGGTAAAAAAAGTCATGGTGTAATTTCTGTCGAAGCAGTATGTAATCCAATCGAATGGATAAATACGCATCATAAAGACGACCGCTGCGATTGCGCATAAAGTGTAAACCGCAGGAGCGATACGGCGGCGCAAACCGTCCGGAATAAAATGCATCGCAACCGCATTGACAAAAAACGGTTGAAAAGCGATGTGCATGTAACCCAGAAACGTAGCAATCTGATTTCTCGGATCCGTACACTGATCGATCACCGTGTAGGTATACGCTTGCAGCAATTCCATCAACGAGAAATACGCGAGCGCGGCGCACAGCACGCCGGACTCGCCTTTTCGATAAAAATAAGCGGTGCTGGCAAGACCAGTCACCGCGAGCACAGCAGATGCTTCACCGCTCCAGCACATAAAACCTCTATAAAAATATGAAGATGCGACCGGTTGATCGATAGACTTACCGAAAGATTTCAGCGGCGCGTCAACAGTCTGTTCACTCAATAACCGCTGACTTGGAGGGAACTGGGAAAGCGTTGAATAATCCGCCGGGCGTGCCGTCTAACACAGCGGCCTTGCGCAGACATTTTTCAGCGTTTTCCCAGGTAATGGCAGGACAGGGCATACAAAGGGCATTGGAATCGATTGTACACACCTGCCTATGAAATAAACAGCGCAATCCTTCGCGCCGCATGGGAACCGGCGTGAAAATATCTCAAGGGTAATCGATAAAGCCGATTAATTTTTTGGAAGTTCTTGGAACCGTTGCGTAAAAACAGTGCTGGGCACAGAATCGAGAATCCATCCGGAAAACGTTCACGCCGCAAAACTCACTCCCCCTGCAATACCGACCAACCCACCTCGCATTCTCCCGATTCCGCAGCCACATAAGCCGATTCCTCGGTAATCGTGACGGAGATATCCATCGTGCGTTGCGCCAGTTTTGCCAGTGCCTGGATATTCGGCCA
>SXJH01000129.1 GCA_005779435.1 Nitrosomonas sp.
AGCATCACGCCGATCTCGGCCAGCTGCGAGGCGATGCCGATGTCGGCGACATAGCCGGGGGTAGAGGGGCCGATGGCAATGCCGGCAAGCAAATATCCCACCAGCGCGGGCGTTTTAAGCCGCTCGGCGATAAACCCCAGGATTAAGGCCAAGCCAAAACCGGCAGCAATCGTGGTGATGAGAACAACGTTGTGATCCATTCAAGTTTCTGGGTTTTGGAATAAGGGTGATGGATTGTTCCGAGATATCCGGCACTCGCATGAAATACTGAGTAATGACCGCAGCGACCGGCGGATTTTAGCCGCGCCGCCTGCATTGTATCAGATGAACATGCTATTTAACGAAGGATGGAAACAGGCAGGTTGCCGGAAGCTGAGGTTGTCCGGTGCTTGAAAATTCGCCTGCCGGCTACGATGCGTCTCATTTTTTGCGCTCCATCCTCATCTTGCTTCGCCGGATTATTCAGCGTTTCCAGAATTTTAGCGGAGCTTGCGGCGATTCCGGAATCAGCACGGTTGCAATCTTGGCGGCGGGCATGGGCACTCCGAAGTAAAATCCTTGATATAAATCGCAATTCTTTTCGTTAAGAAAAGCGACTTGTTTTTCCGTTTCCACGCCTTCGGCGACTACTTTCATGCCCAGGCTATGCGCCATGCCGATGGTGGCGGTGACGATGGCGGCATCGTTTTCATCGGTGGTGATGTCGCGGATAAAGGAGCGATCTATTTTTAAGTTGTTGATTGGATAGTTCTTTAAATAGGCTAGACTCGAATATCCGGTGCCGAAATCGTCGATTGCGATAACGAAGCCGAGGCCGCTCAGTTGACGCAGCGTTTTTTTGACCATCTCATTGTCTTTCATGAGCAGGCTTTCCGTAATTTCCAATATCAGGTTATGCGCGGCTACGCCGGTTTCCTGCAATATGTGCTGAATATTGGGTAAAAATAGCTTGTGCTGAAATTGCTTGGCCGATAGATTGATCGATATTTTTGGCACGGCATATCCGTCATTGAGCCATTTTTTGATCTGCAGGCATGTCGATTTAATAATCCAATCGCCAAGCGGCAGGATTAATCCGGATTCTTCGGCTAACGGAATAAATTTTGTCGGCGGTATCCAATTTTCTTTCGGGTGATGCCATCGCAACAGAACCTCCAGGCTGGCGACGCGATTGTCGATGTCGACGATAGGCTGGAAATACAGTTGTAATTCGTTTTCTTTGATTGCGGTGTACAAGTAATTGGTGATCTTGTGGTTCTCGATGGCCTGGAGATTCATTTCATCGGAAAAATACCGGTAGCTGTTACGTCCCGACGATTTTGCGTTGTACATGGCGGTATCGCTGTGTTTCAGCAGCACATCCGCATCTTTGCCGTGCTCGGGATACAAAGCGACGCCGATACTGCATGTGAGATAGAATTCATGCTGGTTGATGTGATAAGGCTCCGAGAGCTGGGTTAGTATTTTTTGCGATACCAGCTCGACAACGTTTGTTTCCGTGAGGTACGGCAGCACGACGATGAATTCGTCCCCGCCTTGACGTGCCACGGTATCTTCGCTGCGTATGCTTGCGGATAGCCTTTTCGCAACTTTCTTCAGCAAAAGATCGCCTAAATTGTGGCCGAATGTGTCATTGATGTTTTTAAAATTGTCCAAGTCGATGAACAATACGGCGGTCATGCCGTGGTGGCGTTGGTTGAATTCCAAAGCCTGCGTGATCCGATCTTGCAGTAACAGCCGATTAGGCAATCCGGTGAGCGCATCGTGGCAAGCCAGGTGATTGATATGCTGCTCATGGTTTCTGCGTTCGTACCAAATGCCTAAATCTTCCGCGACGAAGTTGAGCAAATTTTGCTCGTCTGGCAGGATAAACGGCTTGTCTTCGGTATAAAAAACCTGCAATTGACCGCAAGTCTTTCCATTGACTTTGATTTTTGCCGCAATGCGATTGGAAAGATCGTCGCGATAATTCTCGGAGGTGAAGGTTTCGTCGAATAAATTGATGTGGCATGCCGCTATTTCCGGAAAGCGCATGACGGGTATGAGATGTTTGATGATTTGGTAGCAAAGCTTTTGCAGTGAAGTGGCTTTCACCATGTCGCGGTGAATCGCATACAGGCAGCCCTTTTCCTTCAGTTGTTCGATAAGCTGCGTTTCTTTTTGCTTGCGGCTGCTGATATCGACTCTGACCGATATATAGCGCTCAATGCGACCGTTTTCATCCTTGAGCGGCACGATGACCGCATCCACCCAGTACAGCTCGCCGTTTTTGGTGCGATTGCATATTTCTTTGTGCCAAACTTTTCCACCGGCAATCGTTTGCCACATTTCGGCAAAAAAAGTTTCGGGGTGTATCCCCGATTCGAGAATGCTGTGGGTTTGGCCGATGAGTTCTTCTCGGTTGTATCCGCTGACCTGGCAGAATATGTCGTTGACTTCCGTGATGGTTCCGTAATGATCGGTAACCGATACCAATGCAAGTTTGCCGATGGCTTTGATATAGGTGATCAATTCCGCATTGGTGGCGCTGAGTTGCGAATTGATTTCCAGTAATTTTTTTTCAAAATCGATTAATTCGAGCGTATCGACAGCGCCGGTTTGGTTAAGAGCGATGCTAACTGGAAATGAGAAAGAATCGGCGGATAAATGATCGCGCTGAGTTAGCCGGATCGCTCCGTCGCGAACCGCAAGATCGAAACCGGGGGGAGGGATATAAACGCAATCCGGTTTAATCTTCATTTCGTTAGCTGCTTGGCAAACTTGCAATCGCGTATCCGATTGAAGCGATTCGATCAATCGGTGCTCATGGTGCGGCTCCGGGTGCGAGACGACGAATGCGATGCCCGTTTGGGCAGGCACATGGACGAAGAAATTTTTTAACGTCGAAATTTCTTCGGCAAAAGCGGTGATGCCGATTATCGGCGGATTTGTTATTGAAGAATTGGCGGCATATTGTGCATGTTCAGGATTCGATGGAATATTATTGGATTTTTTAGATGCTAAAGATTTCGATGGCCCTTTCTGAGACATTACGTGTAAATGCCCTCATAGTAAGTGGTTTTATATTTTTTATAGGGAAACGCTGATTAATCGGCTGTGCGAGCGAATTGTTTCGTTGCGCGGTACTCGCTGCCTCGCCTATCGTGCCGATATGTTTCGGTTGCTGCGTACCGTGCGCCTCGTGCTTCATCTCGTTCGCCGAAGGAATCAGCGTCTCCATAGTCATTTCATAATGCTACAAGCTTCGAATGTTGCGTAAGCCAGCATTCATCGTCTTTTACAGCTGCAAGGATGGTAGCCGTTACGAACAATCGGTTCTATAGGACAATTCTGATTTTTACAGTAAAAAATCAAGTTGCGCGGATTCGTATCATAAGTGCGATTTTCCGGGCTATTGCTCCCGGTGCTTTTTCGGCGTAGATTGTTGTTTCAAGGCGGATGATTCATCTTGAACTCGAGTAATTTTCTTCAACTTGAAATTGAGGAGTGCACAGCATGATGAACGAATATAAATCTCTTGCGGTACAGTATCTCTCCGGTCATATTCTCGTCGCCAAACCGGCATCGCCCAATCCGGTTGCCTTCGATTCGCCTGCGATCGATGTCATGACGGATTTGCGGCAAATATACGCGGCCGTTATAACCCCCGGTATCCCCATGGAAATAGCCAATACCTACATGATGCAGCGCGGCGTGCGCACGTTGTTGGTGATGCATGACGACAATTCGCTGGCGGGCATTATTACGGCGACCGATATTCTGGGTGAAAAGCCGATGCGCTTTATTCAGGAAAGAGGCGTGAAACACAATGAAATTCTGGTAATGGACATCATGACGCCGCTGGATATGCTGGAAGCCATTCCGCTGGAGGAAGTGATGCACGCCAGGGTCGGCAATATTGTCGCCAGTTTGCGCGAAAGCGGCCGGTTGCATGCATTGGCGATTGACGACAATACCGTCGGATCGCCCAGAATTTGCGGAATTTTTTCCTGGACGCAAATCGAAAAACAATTGGGTATGACAATCCAACCGACCAACGCCGCGCACAGTTTTGCCGAGATCGAATCGGTATTGATCGCGCATTGATGAAACCGGACAGGCCGTGTTTGAAAGCCGGTCTGTCCGTGTCGCCGCCATGGCGGTAATGCAGATGATTTTTCAGCAACCTGTTTTTCGGGAGATATCGAAATGATCGAACAGAAAGAAATCGTAGTGCCGGAGAAAGTGACTTGTGAAGTATGTTTTAAAGAGATACCGATCTCCGAGGCGACGAGCGTCAAGGCAACCGATTACATTGTGTATTACTGCGGCCTTGATTGCTACGATCGATGGAAAAAGCAGAAAACG
>SXJH01000130.1 GCA_005779435.1 Nitrosomonas sp.
GTCATTTCACCGGCGTGAACGCACGAACAAGCGGAGTTGTCATTCGCAGAGCGGCCTCTGGCGACGCGGAAGTAGCGATCCAGTTCGTTCCCCGGCATGGCGCTGGCGCGCGCCGGGACGTTACCCAGCAGGAAACTGGTATCCAGCACTTGGTCGTACAAAGAAAAATCGCCGGCCGGAATCCAATCGAAAGCGGCTTGGTCTTGCCAATGTTGCGTTCTCAAACCGGCAGCCGTTTGCAACAATGCCGATTCGGTGATCGAACCTTTCCAGTATTGCTCCAAAGCGAATTTCAACTCCCGTTTTCTACCGATACGGGGAAACCCGAGACTATGCGTTGTTATCATGATTCAGCCACCACTCGAAGTAAAAATAAATAGTCGGGCTATTGTATTGACCTCGAATGATAAATAATAATGATAAGTTTTAATCTTTCAATTAGGTTTTCTCATCAATGATCGAGCACAGTCATCTCAGAATCATCCAAGCATTGCATGCCAACGGCACGCTAACCGAAGCCGCCAATGCGCTGTGCTTGAGCCAGCCCGCGCTGTCGCATCAAATCGGCTATCTGGAGAAAAAACTGGGCGTGGCGCTGTGGGAGCGCGAAGGCCGCAGTTTGCGCCTGACGCAAGCCGGGCTGTTGCTGCTGGAAGTTGCGCACCAGGTCTTGCCGGTGCTGGCGCAAGCGGAGAAAACGCTGGCGGCGTATAGCGAAGGACGGCAAGGTATTCTGCGCATCGGTGTCGAGTGCTATCCCTGTTTTGAATGGTTGACCGGTGTGATCGGGCAGTTCATGCGGCAAATGCCGGACATCGAAGTCGACATCGTGCAGAAATTTCAATTTTCGGGATTGGAAGGGTTATTGAACCATCACATCGATGTGTTGATCACGCCCGATTGGGTCAAAAAAGACACCATCGATTATGAGGTGCTGGCGCAATACCAGTTGGTATTATTGTTCGCCGCAGACCATGCGCTGGCCGGGATCGGCGAGTTGACGCCGGAATTGCTCAGCCAGGAAACCTTGCTGACTTTTCCGGTATCTTTGGAACGACTGGATATTCTGACGTACTTCCTGACACCGGCGCACCTTGAGCCCAAAAAACTGAAACCCATCGAGTCGCTGGAAATCATGCTGCAAATGACCGCATTGAAACGCGGCGTGTGTGTGTTGCCCGAGTGGCTTGCCGACATCAAGAGCAAGGATCTTCAGCTCGAAAAAATCCGCATCGGTAAAAATGGGCTATATCAAAAACTTTATTTGGCGCTACGCGAGCCGGATAAAAACATTTCTTATATCAAGAAATTCATTGCCGTCGGACGAAAATCGGTTAACGGTACATCGGCGTAAGCCGAAGATGCCGCTTGCGCGAGTGCATTCTCAATCAAGATTGGCGTGTAAACGTTCATGCTAATTATGTGACCGGGCAAGACAGTTATTGGGACCGCAGACGTTTGCTCTACAATCTAATTGGCGCATCCGTGGTTCCTGTCCGGGGTTGATAAGTTGTTTTCTCATCGCCTTGCAGGCTTGATGATGGATTTTCCGAGTAGGTGAGACTCCAAGGCGTTTGCGAGCGCTTTTTTGTCATGAGAACTCATCGTTATGTCCGTTTCCGATAAAGCGGCATCCAGTAGCTTTTGCATCGGAGTCGATCGTTTGGGTTGCGGTTGTATGATGGCCGGCCGCAGTGTGACAATCTCGGTGAGCATGGGGATGGCGCTTGATGAGGTGGTATGAAAACTAGCGCTTTCCGCGCGTCTTGCCGACACGATGGGATTCAATGATACGCCCCGGTTCTTGTGCTTTCCGATCAGTTCATTGAATTTGTCGATGATCGCCGTGTCGTCGGAATCGGGGGGGAGGATGTTTTCGCTCATAATCAATAACCGTCAATTTTCGATCAGTTCGTTTGGACATCCAATTGGTAATGTTGGATGTCGAGCCCTTCGTTTTTGTAGCAGCGATAGCGCTCTCGCGCTGCCGATTTGTCTTCGTCCGTGACCCCGGCAATTTCGATGATTCGAGCGAATTCATTGAAACAAGGCGGTAACTGGCGATGCAGGTTCAACAATACATCAAAAGGAGCGCCGGATTGAATTTGATTGCTCAAAATAACGGGGGTTTGTTGTACCAAGGATATGTCGTCATCGTTCCGGCAATGCGGAATAAAGCTGGTTGCCGAGAATGTCCAGAGCAATTGATCGAATTGTCCGATCAGCGACGCATCGGGAGCATAGACGATGACGCGCAAACCTTGCTGTACCGCTTTGGCGCACAAGCGGCAAGCGGTCATTAATTTATTGTCGGATCCCGAGTAAAAATTGATTTGGGTCATGCGTCTCTAATCGAAATCAGTCCGTGGATTTGGACTGATCGATCAAAAATTGAGTCAGCAGCGGTACCGGGCGGCCGGTCGATCCTTTTTCTTTGCCGGATTTCCATGCCGTGCCGGCAATGTCGAGGTGCGCCCAGCGGTATTTTTTGGTGAAGCGCGATAAAAAGCATGCCGCCGTAATGGTGCCGGCGGCGCGTCCGCCGATGTTGGCGATGTCGGCAAAGTTGCTTTTCAATAGATCCTGATATTCATCCCACAACGGCAGTTGCCAGGCACGATCGCCCGTGTGCTCGCCAGCCGCTAACAGCGCTTGCGCCAGCTTGTCGTCATTGCTGAGCAATCCCGTGGTGAAGTTTCCAAGCGCAATTACGCAAGCGCCGGTCAGTGTCGCGATATCGATCACAACCTTCGGGTTATAGCGCTCCGCATAGGTTAATGCGTCGCACAGAATCAACCGTCCTTCCGCATCGGTATTCAGAACCTCGATGGTTTGTCCGGATAAACTGGTGACCACATCGCCGGGCTTGGTTGCTTTGCCGCTTGGCATGTTTTCGGTGGCTGGAATGATTCCGATCACATTGACCGGTAACTTCATTTCAGCGACAGCTTGCAGTGTTCCCAAAACGCTGGCGGCTCCGCTCATGTCGAATTTCATTTCGTCCATTTCCGCCGCAGGTTTCAGCGAAATGCCGCCGGTATCGAAGGTGACGCCTTTGCCGACCAGAACGATGGGGTTGTCTTTTTTACCGAGCCCCTGGTATTCCAAAACGATCAGTTTGGCGGGTTGTTCGCTGCCTTGCGCCACGGACAGCAGGGAGCCCATGCCCAGTTTCTCCATATCCTTTTCTTCCAAAACGGTGACCTTGAGTTTGTGGGACTTGGCGAGGTCTTTGGCTTGTTTGGCAAGATAAGCGGGGGTGCAAATATTGGGCGCGAGATTGCCTAAATCCTTGGTCAGGCACATGCCATGCGCAACGGCCAATCCCTGCTGCAAGGCTTCTTCACATGCCGCCGATTCAGCCCGATTGTCGAGGCATAGCGTGAGCTTTTTAAGATTGCTCGTTTCGGTTTCGGGTTTGCTTTTTAATTGATCGAAACGGTATTGATGATTGGTGGCGGCAATGACTGTTTGTGAAACTTTCCACGCGCTATCCCGTGTTCTAAGGGGGAAATCGGATAAGAACAACATGGCGTCGGTGACGGCTGTTTTTTGTAACGCGGTTAGGGTGGTGCCGATGGCGGCGAGAAATGTTTTTTCCTTGAATTCCTGCTCTTTCCCCAAACCGATCAGCAAGATTCTTTTGAATAAAGTACCGGGGACATTGTGCAGTAATAATGAAGTATTGGCTTTGCCGTCCATGTCGCCGGATGCAAGAATGTTTTTGAGATGGCCTTGTGCGATCTTATCGAGCGCTTTGGCCGATTCCGTCATTTTTCTCGTTTCGAAAACCCCTACGACGGCACAGGCTCCGCGTTGTTTTTCCGGTGTTGCTGCTTTTATTACAAAATCCACGGTTAGATTCCTTTTCAAAATTTCTCGGGTAAATACCTATCGTCTTTTTTTACGCTTAGCCGCTATCTTATTATTACTTCTGCAAGAATCAAACAGCTTTGTTCAAGATAGCGGGAGATCTTTGCAAAATCCATGCTTTATTTGAAGCACCTTAAGTTCAATTTTTCGTGAGCAGTGTAACCGTATCATTGCGGCGGCGCCGCCAAAATTCAGCACGCAACTTAAAGTTGACCAAATCAATCGGGTATTGTATAGTTGACCAAATCAATCGGGTATTTGCGCAAACACCTATTTTTAACAATTCCGCTCGATTTTTAAAAGGAGTTCATCATGAGATTAACGACCAAAGGCAGATTCGCGGTAACGGCGCTACTCGATCTTGCCTTGCAACAAAGCAATCACCCCGTCACACTTGCCGACATCAGCCAGCGGCAAAAAATATCGCTGTCGTATTTGGAGCAGCTCTTCGCCAAGCTGCGCCAATCCGAATTGGTCGACAGCGTGCGCGGCCCCGGCGGCGGTTATTGCTTAGCCAAGGATTTGGATCAAGTGTCGGTCGCCGATATTATTTTAGCGGTTGACGAGCCGATCGACGCCACGCAGTGCGGCGGCAAGGAAAACTGCCATAACGACGGCAAGTGCATGACGCATGATTTGTGGGCGAAATTAAACGATTTGATTTTCGAGTATCTCGGCGCCGTTACGCTTAAGGAATTGGTCGATCATCAAATCAACCAGAGAACCGATTCGATTGTGCCGCTGATCGATATGCGCGAAACGACCGTTGCATAAATTGAATTCCGGGAATTCAATCCTTTCGATTATAGTAATATCGCAATGGTCCCATTCGAACGAGTCGATCGAGCGGATGTCGAATATTGACCGATTTACCCGCGAAACATCGATTCGCAATCGTCATTGGATATTTGTGTAATGAATAAAAATTGCAATAAGCTACGGTAATGCCAATCACTTTGACTGAGAATGCTGCAAAATATATACAGCAGCAATTTATAAAACGCGGCAAAGGGCTGGCATTTAGAATTGGAATCAAGAAATCGGGTTGCTCCGGATTTGCTTATACGTTTGATTATGCCGATGAAATCAGTACGGACGATCAATTATTCGAATCCCACGAAACCAAAATTGTTGTTGATAAGCATAGCTTGCCTTACCTCGATGGCTCCAGAATCGATTTTATCAAGGAAGGTCTCAACAGCTCTTTCAAGTTTATCAATCCCAATATTGATAACACTTGCGGTTGCGGCGACAGTTTTAGCGTAAAAGAAACGACCAAGGCATAGTCTCATAGCAACCGCCGGAATCCGCACAGCGCCGGATTTTCGATTAGTTTCTTGAATTCCGATTAAATTATAAAAATATAAAGCAAAGGAAGAAACCAAATGAGCGCAGTATTGCAAAGTCTGGTTAATCAACCATACAAGCACGGCTTCGTCACCGATATCGAATCCGATGTTGCGCCCAAAGGGCTCAACGAGGATATTATCCGGCTCATTTCCGCCAAAAAGGATGAGCCGGAATGGTTGCTGTCATTCCGGTTGAAGGCTTACCGGCACTGGCTGACGATGACGGAACCGCAATGGCAGAACGTGCATTATCCCAAGATCGATTTCCAGGATATCAGCTATTATTCGGCGCCGAAGCCGAAGAAAAAGCTGGCCAGCATGGACGAGGTCGATCCGGAATTGTTACGCACTTTTGAAAAACTGGGGGTGCCGATGCATGAGCGCGCCGCGCTTGCGGGGGTTGCCGTCGATGTCATTTTCGATAGCGTTTCCGTTACCACGACCTATAAACAAAAATTGGCCGAGGTCGGCATTATTTTCTGCTCGATCTCCGAAGCGGTGCATAATCATCCCGAATTGATTCAGAAATACCTGGGATCGGTGGTTCCGGTCGGCGACAACTACTTTGCCGCATTGAATTCCGCCGTTTTCACCGACGGTTCGTTTTGCTTCATCCCCAAAGGGGTGAAATGTCCGATGGATTTGTCCACCTATTTCCGCATCAATACGGAAGGCTCCGGTCAATTCGAACGCACGCTGATCATCGCGGAAGAAGGCGCATCGGTTTCTTATCTGGAAGGCTGCACAGCGCCTCGATTCGACACCAATCAACTGCATGCCGCCGTGGTCGAATTGATTGCGTTGGACGATGCGGATATCAAGTATTCCACGGTACAGAACTGGTACGCCGGCGACGAAAACGGTGTCGGCGGCATTTTTAATTTTGTCACCAAGCGCGGCTTAGCAAAAGGCAAGAATTCGCGTATTTCCTGGACACAAGTCGAAACCGGCTCGGCCATCTCATGGAAATATCCATCCTGCATTTTGCGCGGCGACAACTCGGTCGGCGAATTTTATTCCGTAGCGGTCACCAATCATTATCAACAAGCCGATACCGGTACCAAAATGATCCATCTCGGCAAAAATACCCGCAGCACCATCGTTAGCAAAGGTATTTCCGCCGGTCATTCGAACAGCAGTTATCGCGGCTTGGTGCGTATTTCGCCGACTGCCGAAGGCGCGCGCAATTACTCGCAATGCGATTCGATGCTGATCGGCGATCAATGCGGCGCGCATACGTTTCCGTATATTCAAGTCAACAATAACAGCGCAACCGTCGAGCATGAAGCCTCGACATCGAAAATCGGCGAAGATCAATTGTTTTACTTCGCGCAGCGCGGCATAGGCGCGGAAGAAGCGGTTTCCATGATCATCAACGGTTTTTGCAAGGACGTATTTCAACAATTGCCGATGGAGTTTGCCGTCGAAGCGACAAAATTGCTCAGCTTCAAGCTGGAAGGAAGCGTCGGATGATCGTTGAAAACAGCAAAACCATACTCTCCGTTCAGGGATTACGCGCCAGCATCGACGGCACCGAGATCCTCAAAGGCATCGACCTTACCGTTAAAAGCGGGGAGATTCATGCCATCATGGGACTCAACGGCTCCGGTAAAAGCACGTTTGCAAAAGTGCTCGCGGGCCATGCCGATTACGCAATAACCGGCGGATCGGTTCAATTCGAAGGCAAGAATCTGCTGGAACTGCCGCCGGAGGAACGCGCGCGTGCCGGATTATTCCTGGCTTTTCAATATCCGATTGAGATTCCCGGCGTCGCCAACACGCAATTTCTCCGTCTGGCTTATAACACCGTTCAAGCGCAGCGCGGTAAAGAAGAATTGGATCCGCTCGAATTCGACGATTTCGTGCGCGAAAAAATGAAATTGCTGGAAATGAAGCCGGATTTCCTGGATCGTAGCGTCAACGAAGGTTTTTCCGGCGGCGAGAAAA
>SXJH01000131.1 GCA_005779435.1 Nitrosomonas sp.
GAGCGGACATCGATTAGGCATTCCGTTGGAGGAAATGCCGGTATGGAATTTCGACGAGCCTTTGGGCGGTTTAACACCGGAGCAAATCAAAAAAGCCAAAATTTTATTATGGAAAGGCCATTGCTCCGTACATCAAATGTTTCAGCCGCAGCATATCATTCGTTTCCGCAATCAATATCCCGACGGCATTGTCATTTCTCATCCGGAATGTAGTTACGAAGTATGCAAAACCTCCGATTATGTCGGTTCGACGGAATACATTATCCGTACGATTGCAGATGCAAAAGGCGGAACGCGCTGGCTGGTAGGCACCGAGCTGAATTTGGTCAATCGCATCGCCGAGGAATTCAAATCGCAAGATAAGATTATTCAATTCATGTCGCCGATGGTATGCATGTGTTCGACCATGGCACGAATTGATCCGCAACACTTGGCTTGGACATTGGAAAATTTAGTTAACGGCAATGTCGTCAATCAAATTAAAGTACCTGAAACGGAAGCCGGATTGGCGAAATTGGCGTTGGATAGAATGTTGAAGATTTCCTAAGGAGACGCTGATTCATTCGGCGAACGAGATGAAGCACCAGGCGCACGGATCCGATTGCTTATGACGAATTTTCAATTTGCCGATAACAACCAAATTAACTTATTGCATAACGGTGCAGAGTACTTTCCGCAATTGGAAGCCGCCATCGAAAATTCGCAAACCGAAATCCATCTTGAAACTTATATTTATGAAAGCGATGCCATTGGTCAAAGAATTTCCGCTGCATTATGCCGTGCGGCGCAGCGCGGCGTATCCGTCCATCTTTTAGTCGATGGCTTCGGATCGCAAAATTTTCCCAAAACTGAAATTGAACGCCTGCTGCAAACCGGTGTTAAGGTGTTAATCTTTCGTCCGGAAATTATTTTGTCGATGCCGCATCGCCATCGTCTGCGACGCATGCACCGCAAAATCGCCATCATCGACGCAAAAATCGCATTTGTTGGCGGGATCAATATCATCGACGACCAAGATAATCCGGAGCAGCTGGTGCCGCGATTTGATTTTGCGGTTTCGATTCAGGGCCCGTTATTGAGTCAGATACATCAAGCAGTCAAGCATTTATGGATGCTGGTCGCATGGGTACATTTCAAAAAGCGCTGGGCTGTACCATTACCTGAAAAACCGCTGTGCGGTCCTGCTGGAAATCAAAAAGCGGCTTTCATCATTCGTGACAATTGGCGGCATCGTCACGATATCGAACATGCTTACCTGAATGCGATCAATCAAGCGCAGGTCGAAATCATCATCGCAAATGCATATTTCCTGCCAGGAAGAAAATTTAGCCAAGCGTTGAAAAATGCCGCACAGCGAGGGGTCAGCGTTTTATTGTTGTTACAAGGCAAGGCGGAATACCGTTTGCAATATCACGCAACGCAAGCACTCTATAAAAACCTTTTAACTGCGGGAATCGAAATTTATGAATATCAGCGAAGCTATATGCATGCCAAAGTAGCTGTCATTGATCGCCGCTGGTCAACCGTGGGCTCTTCGAATATCGATCCTTTCAGTTTATTGTTGGCTCGCGAAGCCAATGTCATTATCGAAGACGATCTGTTTGCTCAAACGCTTAGAACCCGGCTCATGGAAGCTATCGTGCAAGAATCCGTCGCAATTACGGCAAAAGAAGGAAATCTTTTCTCTTGGTTTAGCGATATTGTCAATTGGCTCTGTTTTTACATCGTACGCGTCATGCAAGGCACGCTCGGTTATGATTGGTATGATAGCGCCTCTTAAATCCAGTCGAACTTTTACGAATGCCGATCAAACAATACGCCTTTAGCGATTTTGCATTGACATCCGATCAATGGGATCGAATAACATCCGCCTCCAATATAATCCATGCGGGGGGCACTGTCGCCTTTCCAACCGAAACCGTGTACGGATTGGGTGCCGATGCTACAAATCCAACGGCAATCGATAAGATATACCGCATAAAACAACGGCCTTTAAATCATCCGCTCATCGTGCATATCGGCGCGCCCGGCGACCTCGATGATTGGGCGCATGCGATACCCGAATCCGCGTGGAAGCTTGCGCATCGTTTCTGGCCCGGCCCTTTGACTTTGATATTGCAACGCAGTCACCGCGTGCCGGATTGCGTCACTGGCGGGCAAAATACCGTCGGCATCCGTATGCCGTCTCATCCAATTGCGTTGGCGTTATTGCATGCACTGGGGCCGCAAAAAGCATTGGCGGCGCCGTCTGCCAATCGTTTCGGTCGACTGAGTCCAACCACCGCCGCACATGTTCATTGGCAATTAGGCAGCGATGTCGATCTGATTCTTGACGGAGGTTCTTGCGCAATCGGGCTGGAAAGCACCATTGTCAGTTTTCACGAGCAATCACCGAAAATATTGCGACCGGGCGGAATCTCAGCCGAAGAGATCGGAACCGTATTGAATATACCCATTGCGCTAACGCATACAGATAATAATCCGACGATACGCACTTCGGGTTCGTTGCCATCGCACTATGCGCCGGTTACGCCATTGAAATTAGCGTCAACCGAACATATCTGGCCACAAGCGCTCGCTGCGGCTGAACGTCAATTGCGTACCCTAGTGATGACATGGTCGGATATCGCCGATAACAAACCCGGCAATCCATTGATCGCGCACCATGCAATGCCGTACGATCCATTCACGTACGGTCAGCAGCTTTATGCAAAATTACACCAATTCGATCAAGCGGCATTTGATCTTTTGCTGATCGAAACGCCGCCCGATCATACCGATTGGCTTGCCGTCTCGGATCGCTTGCGGCGTGCCGGTCATCGTTTTTCCGATAACAATTAGATAAACCGACAAAATGAATACACACAAAAAACTTCAAGCCGTACTTTTTGACGTCGACGGAACACTTGCCGATACCGAGCAAGACGGTCATCGCGTCGCTTTTAATGCCGCCTTCCAACAATTCGGCCTTGAGTGGAATTGGGATGTCGATCTTTACGGCGAATTATTACAAGTCACCGGAGGCAAAGAGCGAATTCGCCATTACATGGAAAATTACGCCCCATCCATGCTTGACAAAAACAATGTGCAAGCATGGATCGCCGATCTACACAAAGCCAAAACCAAATATTTCGAATCGTTGATGGAAGCTGGAAAGATACCGTTGCGCCCCGGTGTCGCTCGTCTGATTCATGAGCTGCGCCAACAGCAAATAAAACTTGCGATCGCAACCACTACCACGATGGAAAATGTTACGGCATTGCTCACATCGACTTTGGGCGAAGAATCTATCGATTGGTTCGATATCATCGGTGCGGGTGACATTGTGCCGCACAAAAAACCTGCTCCCGATATTTATCACTGGGTGCTTGATCAACTTAATTTATCTGCACGAAACTGCATTGCTATCGAAGATTCCGAGAATGGACTCAAATCTGCTCTGGCAGCGGATCTTGCGGTATTGATCACTGTCAGCGGCTATACACATCGGCAAGATTTTAGCGGTGCTGCCGCCGTATTATCGGATTTAGGCGAACCCGCGCAACCGTTCACACATATCGCAGGCCTCACAAATAACGACCAGTGGGTTAACACCGATTTCCTCCATCGCTTGATCGACCGGTAAGCATGCTTGATATACATCAAGGATTGCAGTTGTTGAACCTGCTATTTTGCAAATGTGATATAAGTAATTTTGTACGGGAGAGGGTTTGTATTTGGCTTGTCGATTTGCTATAAAGATCAATCGTTTTTCGTATATGCATTGCCAGTAACAAGTGACAAGTGTCTTTTTGGTAATTTCTATCAAAATCCGTGGAGGTAACATTATGAAAACCATACAATCAAAAGTTATTATTACCATCTTCGCTCTGACCGTTTGTTTCAGCGGATCGGTTTTCGCATCGGGCGCCGATCAACACGCATCCGACGCCATAAAACATGCTGAAGAGGCGAAAACCCACGGTGACGCAGGTCATGCGAAGGTATTGCTGGAACATGCACAAGAAAGTCTGACGCATGCTAAAGCGGCGGAAAAGGGATACGCGGAAGCGCATCAGCATATGACCGAATCAGTTAAACATCTGGAAGAAGCCATTGCGCATGCAAAACAAGGCCATGCCGATGTAGCAACCAAACATACCGTCGAAGCCTTGAAGCACATGCAAGGCGCTACTGCTGAATAATCGGGGAGGAGAGTAAAAACAAGCGGATATTCTAAAGATGGATATCCGCTTGTTAAGAGAAATTAATACCAGCCTGTCAAGATTGTTGCGGTAAATATTCTAAAGGATCTACCGGCTTACTGTTTTTGCGTATCTCAAAGTGTAACTGTATCGTATCGCTATCGGTATTGCCCATCTCGGCGATTTTTTGCCCTTTCACGACTGTCTCGCCTTCTTTTACTAAGAGTTTATTGTTATGCGCGTAAGCACTTAGGTATGTATCATCGTGCTTGATGATGATCAAATTGCCGTATCCGCGCAAGCCGTTACCGCTATAAACAACCACACCCGCTGCAGAAGCGACTATCGGCTGCCCTGCTTGCCCTGAAATTTTTACACCTTTTGAATTCTTTGAGAAAGCTGACAATAATTTTCCGTTTGTTGGCCACATCCAATCGGCAATCGATTGATTTGTTTTATCCGTTGGCGGCGGTTCAAATTCAATTTTAGCGTTATTGCCGCCAACTATTGGCGACGCTGCTGCAGTAACTCCGGGTGATAAGCTGGTTGGCGGATGTTGCAATCGCGTAGCATTTTGTTCCGAGTAAGGCAACTTAATCGCTTTGGGGCTTGTTTTTAACTTGTCGTTGCTTACGGTCGGATTGATTGCATTTTCCTGATCGGTGGCTTGCGGTAATTCTGATTGCCGAACATCCGGCTCCAGTGTTGTCGTGACCGGTTGCTGCGGCACTGCATACAAAGTCGGCTTTGATTCATTAGTTACC
>SXJH01000132.1 GCA_005779435.1 Nitrosomonas sp.
CCTAACCTGCGCTATGCCGACAAACTGATCCAGGCGCAACAACACGCCGAAAAGAAAAAACTCGGCGTTTGGGCAATGCCGGAATATCAGCCTCGCCCCATTGCGCAAATTGCCGGTCATACCAAAGGCTGGCAACGATTCATCGGTTCTCCGGTCACCGTTAAAACCAACAAAAAATATACTCGGTTGATTTTTAACGATAAGGTCGACGTACGTATCGCCAACAGCAACCTCAAGTTATTTCCGGAAATATCGGCTTACGTCGGCAAATCCTTGGAAATTCGCGGTTGGGTTGCTCGAAGCAAAGATCGCTATTCAATACTGGTGCAACATCCGAGCTCGTTGGTTGTGCAGTAAAGGATTGCGAAAGGAAGGAAGTGATTCGTTTTTTTAGCGAGTTCGATAAACTTTGCTTTCGGGAAAAACAGAGGCGATTCGGTTACTCTACGCTTTCTTCGCTTTTTTCTACCGAGAAGCGATATCCTGTCCCTCTGACAGTTTGTACTAAATGCTCTTTACCAACAGATTCAAGGCTTTTTCGCAACCGGCGGATATGAACATCAACGGTACGATCTTCGATAAAAACATGATCGCCCCAGATACGATTCAATAGCTGTGTGCGTGAATGCACACGCTCCGCATGAGTCATCAAAAAATGCAATAAGCGGAATTCCGTTGGGCCCAATAAAAGTTTTTCCGCTTTGACATTATTATCGTCGGCTTGTGCATATACTCTATGGGTAACGGGATCCAGCTTTAAGCCGCCGATTTCGATGACTTCGTCCGACATTTCCGGCAATCGCCGACGCAGTACGGCTTTGATCCGCGCCAGCAATTCCCGTGGAGAAAAAGGCTTGGTGATGTAATCGTCGGCACCTGCGTCCAATCCTGAAATTTTGTCGTTTTCCTGGGTGCGAGCGGTAAGCATGATGATAGGAATGTCTTTGGTGCGCTCTTCTCGTCTCAATTTTCGTGCAAATTCCAAACCGCTCATATCCGGCAGCATCCAGTCGAGCAATACGAGATCCGGCAAAACGCTATTGGACATCTTTACTGCTTGTTCCGCAGTTTCCGCGCATAAAACCAAATGCCCCGCTTTTTTTAAATTAAGCGCAATCAGTTCCTGAATGGCAAGTTCGTCTTCAACAACCAATATGGTGGCAGTCATCAGTTACCTCGTTTCTAAAATATCTAATTGAGTGAGCGTAAATGATATGAATAATGCGTTACATATTTATGACGGTATGATGAAAATCGTTTTTTTCGCTAATGCATGACTGCATGATCGGGTCAATCGACGGCATCGGGCGAAAAACGGATGGAAACGATGCGCAGTAACGTCAGCATGGCAATCACGGCGATGTGCAAGCCGACTTCGGTCAATGTGTACTCCTTATACCAAAGACCGATAAGCTCGCCGATTAACACCACCAATGCGACATCCAAGATAAATGTAACCTTTACGCGCCCCAGCGCCAGATAGGACTGCAAGATTCGTATGAGCTCGAGAATTGCCAAGATCAGTACGACATCGATAATAATATGCTCGGCAACGCTTGCCCAGCCAAGCTTAACAATGTGCTGCAGATTGATGATTAAACCGATAATGCCTGCAGCAATCCATAGGTATAGCGACAGCATCAGAACACCGACGATCGATTGAATGGCACGTACATGCCAATCCGTATCGATTAATAGCAAAAGGTTTTTGTTTTTAGTAATCGCATGATTCGTCATCGAATTTCTCCGCTAGATTATTTTTCAGAATTGCTATCTTAGCGTTGCCATATAAAAGTTTGATGACAGGATCGATACAGCAAGAAAAATCAGTTTTAAAGGCGGTGACATCAAATTGTCATAAAGGTGACATATTCGACTTGTAGTATGCACAAGCATCTCAAACGAGGGCTTTATGCATAACGATTATTCACAAAAGATCACTGTAATTCCCGCACTTATGCTGCTAATGCTTTTTTCTCCTTGGGTCACGGCAAGCGGCATTGAAAATTTAGCCAAGTCATTGGCAAAAATCCGCGGTGAAGTGGAAACCCTGCAATCGCAATTGGATATCGAGAAGGAAAAACATACCGGCAGAATGACCGCACTCAATTCGCAACTGGCCGATTTAAGCGTCGAAGAGCGGCGGCAGAAATTGAGCATCGAGAAACTGCAGCATTCCATTGAGAAACTGGGCGTTACAGCCAAGCAGGCGGAACAATCGGGGGAGACTCTGAAGCCGGTTCTGTTGGCAGCGCTGGGCGAATATAAGCGCCATATCCAAACCGGTTTTCCTTTCAAGATGGATGATCGCGTCAAAGCCATTAGCGATTTGGAAAACAATCTGGTCAATCAACAAATCGATCCCAATAAGGCGGTCAATCAAGCATGGTCGTTGATCGAAGATGAGATTCGGCTAAGCAAGGAAAACGGCATTTACCAGCAGACGATTTTGCTTAACGGAGAGAAGGTGTTGGTGGATGTTGCGAAACTGGGCACGGTATTCCTTTTTTTTCAAACCAAGGATAACCAAAGCGGAATGGCAAAAAAATTGGCGGCAGGCGGCTGGAAATTTGAAATCGCTACCGCTGCCGACGACCGGGAGCGTATCCGGAATTTATTCGATTCGCTGAAAAAGCAAATCCGCCAAGGTTATTTTGAATTACCTAATCCATTGAAACAATGAAAATAATCCTATCTATTGCGGCGCTGCTGCTAATCACCTTGGCCAACTCGGGTTATGCGCAAGAACGGAAAGATACCGGCGCTGCCGAAAGCGTGACGGTGTCAACGCCTGAGGGAAAAGCCGAAGTTACGGCGCCTAAAAAGCAAAATCCGGCAAAACAGGAGACCGTCAGCCTGGAGACCGCTTATAAACGGGAATATGTGTTTCTGGAAGCGCAAAAGCGCGAATTGGCCGAACGATTGAGAAATTATCAAGCCAGCGCCAATCGTGAAGAACAGGCGCTCAGCGGTAAAATTAATGCACTCGAGCGTGTCTCTGTTGAGCGTTCGGCCAAATTCGATCAATTGACCGTGCAATTGAACGAATTCGAGCGTAAGGAAGCTGCAATCACGGAGCGTGGCGATGCGCTGGAAACAATCTATTTGCAAGCCGAAGCGACCTTGAAAAATCACGGTATTGAAGTGTCGGCTGCGATGAAAGAAGAAAAAGACAACGATCCGGTTAAAGTTGAATTTTTGTTCAAGCAAGCATCGTCATTGCTGCAGAAACTCGGTGCCATTCAAACAAAACCGGGTCATTTTTTTCTGGCCAGCGGCAAGCAAGTGGAAGGATCGCTGATTCATCTGGGTAATATCGCCGCTTTCGGTATCAGCACTGAAGGCGGCGGCAGTTTGGTGCCTGCGGGCGGCGGCGATTTCAAGGTATGGAAGCAAGCCGGTGCGGAAAGTGCCGCAGCGTTAAGCAAGAACGAACAACCGGGCGTGCTGCAATTGTATTTATTTGAATCGCGAACCAGCGCCATCGACGAGTCACCCGGAAAAACCATCATCGGTATTATCGATTCCGGCGGCCCGATCGGCTGGGTGATTGTAATGCTTGGCGGTTTTGCGGTTTTGTTGATCGCGGCTCGAACTTATTTGTTGCGCGCTAACAGTTCCAACACACACCTGTTGACCGATCGAATCGTTCATCAATTGACTTCCGGCGATCTGGAAGCGGCCAAGAAAAGCTGCGAAGACAATTCATCCGCCATCGGGCGTGTATTGCATTACACCTTGCGTCATTTAAAAGACGACCGCGATCACATGGAAGGGATTGTATACGAAGCCATTTTGCAAGAATCCGGTCCATTGGATCGATTTACTCCGGCCATTTTTGTAATCGCTTCGGTGGCGCCTTTGCTGGGTTTGTTGGGAACCGTGACCGGCATGATCGAAACATTCGACATGATTACAGAGTTCGGTACCGGCGATCCCAAGTTGCTGTCGGACGGTATCGCCATCGCGCTGGTTACCACCAAGCTCGGCTTAATTGTTGCGATTCCGGCTTTATTGATCGGTTCATTGCTGTCCGCATGGGCAAAGAATATCAAACGCGACATGGAATATTCGGCACTCAGAATCATCAATATATTCCTGGGTGGCGGCATTGACGTGGACGACTTGAACGTACCGGATATCGACGAAAGCGCTTTGGCTTTGGGTAATGCTTGAGATGGATGCTGCCGAGCACATTTTAATCATCAAAGAATTGTTTGCTGCGGGCGGGATCGTGATGCCCCCGCTGGTGTTATGCACCTTGTTGCTGTGGTATGGCCTGGGTTATCGCTTCTGGGTCATGAAAGAACCCAAGCGGCTGGGGGTGCGCGATCTGTTGAAATACTATCAGCAGCACGACGATAAACCGGCCAAAAATATTGTGGCGCAAGCGATCAAGCAAGGCGTCGCACTGCAAAAAAGGGGCGTGAAAAATCTGCGACGCCACTTGGACGAAGCTTTTTATCGGTACGAAAAGGAAATCGCCCGGTTTACCGTGCTGATCCGCGTGATTATTTTGATCGCGCCATTGCTGGGCTTGCTGGGAACGGTGATCGGCATGATCGAAACCTTCGATTCGCTGGCGACCATGACGTTGTTTTCCCAATCCGGCGGTATTGCCGGCGGCATATCGCAAGCGCTGTTTACCACGCAGATGGGCCTGACGGTGGCCATTCCCGGTTTGCTCGCGCACAGCATCCTGAAACGGAAGCAGCACCAAATTGAGCTGGATCTTTTGCAGGTCAAGGATTTGCTGTGCCATCAAATGCATAACCATCCTCCAACCAAGAGTCATTGCCATGAGAAATAACGAATCAGCCGAAGCCGAAACGACCATCGACATGGCGCCATTGATCGATATCGTATTTATTTTGTTGATCTTTTTTATGGTGACGACGACCTTTGTCAAAGACATGAAACTTGAATTGGAGCGTCCCAAGGCCAGCAGCGCGATGGCGGCATCGAGCAAAGCGATACGTCTGTTCATCGATCGCAACGGGGATACTTATATGGATGGCGAGCCGGTGCGGTTGTGGTTGATACAAAGCAAGCTGCGCGATGCTTTGAGCACGTCGTCCAACAAGATCGTTTTGGTGGTGACGGACGAGGGCGTAGCGGCGGGAAGGCTGGTTGAAGTGGTGGATCAGGCGCGCTTGGCGGGTGCCGAGAGCGTCGGCGTGGCGACTAAAAAAGAAGCGGGGTAATGAAAATGGTAACGATGAAAATGAAACAACATATCGCCGGTGCGGTATCGATGCTGTTCGGTGTGACGATGGTTTTCGGTTTGATCGTGATATTGAATCACTATATGGGCAAGATCGAGCGCACACCGCCGCAGCAAGTGACGGAAATCGCAATGACGCGGGAAATCAAACCGGAACCGAAAAAAGAAATCAAGAAAGTGGAACCTAAAAAACAGGTCTCCCGTCCGCAAGCACCGGCACCGTTCAAAGGATTGGACACGGCGCTCTCGGGCATCGATCTGGGTTCGCTGGGATTGGACAGCGGGTCGAGAGATATTGACGACGGCTTGCTCGGTAAAACCGGCAATGCCGTAATGACAGCCGATCTGGTCGATGTTCCGCCAAAGCCGATTGCGCGAGGATCGTTCAAATATCCGCCAACGGCTAAAAAGAACGGTATCAAAGGGTATGTGGTGTTGTCGGTATTGGTTGAAGCCGACGGTTCCGTCAATCAAGTGCAGGTGCTGGAGTCCAGCCCGTCCGGCATTTTCGATGCGGCTGCACTGCAAGGCATCCGAGCGTGGCATTTCGAACCGGCCAAGTACAAGGGTGACACGGTTCGCGTCTGGGCCAAGCAAAAAATCCGCTTTGACTTATCTTGATGCTTGACATGAAAAACCGGTCAGCTTGCTGGCAATTTCATTATCTTATTTATGCGGCTATCGCGCTGAGCTGCTATGCGCATTCCGTTCAAGCGGCAAACAATAAAGCGCAGTCGACCGATTTTATCGAACTGGCTGCGGTAATGCTCAAAGACGGTCATCACGACCGGGCTTTGCTGGCGTTGCAAAGTGTCGATCTTGGCAACAAGAAAACCGACATGGCGCGGTTCTATACGCTGCAAGGCTTGGCGTATTTGGGATTGAACGATCTCGAAGCCGCCAAAGACAGCTTGCAGCAGGCGGTACGGAACGGACAAAAAGATCCGTCCATTTTTATTTATCTGGCGCAAGCGTATTTTGGGCTTAAAGAGTACAAAAATACCGTCGATGCGATTGGCAAAGCGGGTGCTTTAGCCAATAAAGACGCCACGTTGATCAGTTTAAAAGCGGAATCGTATTGGCATTTGCAGCAACCCGAAGCTGCGATTAATGCCTTGAACGACGGGCAACGCGCTTTTCCATCCGATTTCCGTTTCATGAAGCGCAAAGTATTTTATCTGGTCGAGCTTGGTCTGTATCGGGAAGCGGTCGGACTTGGCAGAGAATACCTGCAGCGATCCAAAGCGACAGCGGCGGACTATGCCGCATTCGGCAACGCATTGCGGCTGAGCCGGGAATATCGGGAAGCTGTCAATATTTTGGAAATCGCGCGCTTGCAATATCCCGATGACGAGATGGTTGCAAAGCTGCTGGCGCATACCTATCTGGATCAAGGGCAATTGAATTCCGCCGCATTTATTTTGGAGCAGGCCGCATTGTTGAATCCTGCTTTGCAAGCCGAAGCTGCCGAAATCTACCGGCGCGCCGGGCGGCTTCACAAAGCGTTGACGCTCAACGAGAGTATCGGTGACCAGAAAGTGAAATTCAAACAGCGCTTGTCGATTCTGCTGGCGCTGAAGCAATTCGAGCGCGCCGCCAACATGGAATCCAGCTTGTACCGCACCGGCTTGCTGGAAGATCAGGATGTGCGCTATGCATTGGCGTATGCGCTGTTTTCAAGCCGCCGCTTTATCGAAGCCAATAAGCATTTGGATCACCTCAAAAACGCCGAGTTGTTTCGCAAAGCCACCGAATTGCGTCGTTTGATGGAAGTTTGTAAAACCGAGCCATGGCAATGTACCTGATGCAATCGCCGACTATCCCGCCTTAACGTCAGCTCAAGACGATTCTACTTTTTTACGACTAATTGATCTCCGAAGCCAGAGTACTGGAGGAGAGGGGGCCTGATACGCCAAATGAATACGAGATTAAAAAAAATGTTCCGGTTTTGCAGCTTGCTTGCGATCATGCTCGTCAGTTCCGCCGTATGGGCGGATACCGAAAAAGCCGAGTTCTCCATTCATTTATTTCAAGATGGATTGCCGGTAGAAAATGCGGAACTGTCGATTACCAGCGAATCGCACGATAAGTCCAGCGCATTATTGATTTTTGAAGCCACTCCTTCGACCTATAATTGGCGTACCGGCGGGGATTCGACGTTGAAAACAAGTGCAAACGGCAGCATTGCCGGAAAATTGCCGCCCGGATCTTATCAATTTACCCTCAAAACGCAGGATCAGGAATTTTCTTTCGATTTGCAACTGCATCCTGCCGAGAACGCACAAATTCTGGTTACGTTTTATCCCGGCAAAAAGAAACCGCTGCTCAATATCGAAAGTTCGGCAACAGGCATCATGGCCGGTACGGATGTGGCGGGTACGGAAACTCGCGGGCAAGGCGAAGGAACGCTTTCAGTGCAAGTATTATCCACCGAAACACAAAAGCCGCTGAAGGACGTGCAGGTTTTTTTGAGCGGATCACAGCAGAAACTTAGAACCGATGAGCAAGGCCGAGTGAGTGCGACCGTTCCGGCAGGCAGTTACAGCGTTTCGTTGCTGCACAGCGCGTACAGCAGCCAAACGCAGGACGATGTCAAAATCAGCAACGAACAAACTACCGAGTTAAGTTTTAAATTGACGCCCGCCGGGGTCGAATTGGCCGAGTATGTGGTTTTGGAGCCGCATTTGGCGGGTACGGTTGCTTCGGTCATTGAAGAACAGCGAACTGCAACATCGGTTGCAACGGTGATAGGTGCAGAGCAATTCAGCCGAGCCGGTGACAGTGACGCTGCCAGTGCGTTGCGCCGTGCTTCCGGTCTTACGCTGGTGGGTGGTCAGTTTATTTTTATCCGTGGATTGGGCGAGCGCTTTTCCACCACTTTGGTGAACGGCGCGGCGATTCCGAGCCCGGATCCGACCCGGCGCGTGGTGCCGTTGGATCTATTTCCGACCAATATCCTGGAAAGCGTGATGGTGCAAAAAACCTATTCGCCGGATCGTCCTGCGGAGTTCGCCGGCGGTACGTTGGAAATGCGCACGCGCGGGATTCCCGATGCATTTTTTTTCAATCTCAATTTGCAAACCGGTGTCAACGACAATACCACGTTTCAGGATGGTCTGACCTACAAAGGCGGCGGGATCGATTTCACCAGCTTTGACGATGGCGCGCGTGCTTTGCCGGATTCGATTGCGGAAGCGACGGCGGACGGAAAACCCATTCAACAAGCAACGCCGTTTAATCCGAAAGGATTTACCCCGGGACAAATCGAGAAATTCGGCGAAGATATGTCCGGCGTTTGGGATGTCAACAAGCGCAAACGCGGTCCCGATACCGGCATGCAGGCTTCGATCGGCGATCGATTTACTTTCGGCGACTTTACCTTGGGGTATATCGGCGCAGCCGGTTGGAAACAGGAATTCAGGAATCAAAACGAAATTAATCGTGAATTTGCGATTACGGACGGTGAGCTAGTCAAGAAAACGGATTTCGATGTGCAACGAACGTTGCGGGAAGTGCATTTGACCGGTTACGGCGGCACCGAATTACAATATCGGGATACGCATAAGCTTTTCGCAAAGAGCATGTTTTTGCGCCAATCGTTCGATGAGGCGAGGGTCGATCAAGGTTTTACCGACGCCGAGACCTTCGATATTCGCAGGAGTAAATTGAAATTTTTCTCCAACCAATTGCTGATGCATCAAGTGGGCGGTGAGCATCGCCTGGATTGGATGAAAGATTTTACGCTCAATTGGTTGTTTACCGATGCCACCGCCAACCGTGTGGAACCCAAAACGCGCGATTATCGCTTCGACGATACCGGCGGGGGCGGCAATTTCTCTTTTTCGCGCCAGATCGACAGCAACCGCACCATGTACTCGAACCTGATCGACCGGGATCAAAGCTGGCGCATTGACGGGAAATTGCCGCTCGAGTTGTCGCATAATCACAAGATGACGGTGAGCAGCGGCGTCATTACTCAACATAAGACGCGCGATTCGGATATCCGCAGCTTTAATTTTTATCCGGTTGGCGGAGATGCGAAGAATAACGCCGTTCTCGCGCAATCGTCGCTGGAAAGCATACTGCGGCCAACCTATATCGGTACCAACGGATTCCAATTGCGCGAAGGAACGCGTGCCAGCGATAGCTATAACGCTTCGCAAAGTCTGCTTTCCTACTACGGAAAAATGGATTGGTTGTTGTATGACCGGCTCAATATTTCCGGCGGCTTGCGCTGGGAAGACAATAATCAGAAAGTCAATACATTTACCGGATCCGGTAACGCGTTGACGCCGACTGTCGCCGGGCTCAAGCGTATCGACATGCTGCCTTCGGTAACGGCGACCTTGTTTATTTCAGACAAGCAGCAATTGCGCACGGGAGTCAGCCAAACGTTATCGCGGCCCGATTTCCGGGAATTGTCGATTGCGCCATTTACCGACATCAATATCAATCAGGAAGTGATCGGCAATCCGAACCTGAAGCAGACCAGCATCACCAATTGGGATGCGCGCTGGGAATATTACTTGTCGCCCAGCGAGAATATTTTCGCGGGTTTTTTTTGGAAAGATCTGATCAATCCGATCGAATTGGTTACGCAGGTCGGCTCCGGTGTGCTCAATACCTACCAGAATACCGATAAAGCGAATATTTACGGATTCGAGTTCGAGTTGCTGAAGAAATTGGATTTTGTGCATCCGAAATTGCAGAATTTTTACATTGGCGGCAATTACACATGGTCTACTTCGAATGTTAAGTTGAGCAATGAAAATCTCGCATCGCTCACCACGCCCGAGAGGCCGCTGCAAGGTCATTCCTCGCATATTGTCAACTTCCAGATCGGCTATGACAATCCAGCGTGGAAAACGCAGGCGACTTTACTGTACAACGTTGCCAGCAAGCGTATCGTTTCGGCGGGATTGTTGGGCACGCCGGATAAATACGAGCAACCTTTTCACCAGCTCGATTTTGTCGTCAGTCAGCATTTATACAAAAAGATGTCAGCACAGCTCACCATGCAGAATTTATTGGACGATGATGTGCTTATCATGCAAGGCGATGAAATCAGCCGCCAATTCCGCCGTGGACGCTTTTTTAATCTGAGCGTGCGCTTGGCGTACTGATTCGCTGCGGATCATCAGTCAATGGCCCGGTCGCGTGGCAATTACACGAAAGTGTCATATCCCGGTAATGTTCGCCTGTTAGATTTACTGCACCTTAAATAACCAGCAAAGGTGAGTAGATCATGTTTGAATTAAAGAATATAAAAAAATATATAACTGTTGCATCGGCGATGCTGCTGAGCGGTATCGCAGTGAATGGATACGCGGCAACCGCAACGTTTAATCCGGCTACCGGTGCGGTCGATCTTCCGGTTGTCGAGGTTTTAAGCGGCAGCTCATCCGCGTTTTATAGCGTCCAATTACAGCTCAGCGGCAACGAGCTGCAACTGGTTTCCGCCAGTCCGGCATCCGCAACCACCGGGCAGCGCAATGTTTTCGATTCCGATACCACAGCGGTGCATATTCCATCGGTACTCGTTGGAGCCGACGATTATTACGTCAAGTTGAAACTGGTGCCGGGATCCAATCCGCTGCGCTTTTCATTGGAACAAGTTGCAAATAACGCTTTTCAAGGCTGCCCAAGTTTTTCAACCGCAGGGCCGACAGCAGGTTCTTGCGTTTTGAGCGGTACGATTACATCGAATGTGACATTGACCAAGAATATTCAGTGGATTCTGTCGGGCGGTGTTTATGTTGGCGGCAATAATACGCAAAGCGCTACGCTGACGATTAATCCCGGCACCAAAATTTTCGGTCAAAGCGGGGCGGATTATTTATGGATCAGACGCGGCTCGAAAATCATGGCGGAAGGAACGCCGGATAATCCGATTGTGATGTCCGGGCCGTTGCAACAAGAGCCCGGAGAATGGGCCGGTTTGGTGATTGCCGGCAATGCGCCGGTCAATGGTTGTAATACAGGTGTGGCGGTTTGCGAAATCCCTTTCGAAGCGATTACCACCGAAAAATTTGGCGGCAATAATCCGGCGGATAACAGTGGTGTACTCAAATACGTGCAAATCCTATTCGCAGGCGCGCAAGTGCGTCCGGATGAGGAATTGAACGGCTTAACGCTCAACGGCGTCGGTTCCGGCACGATCATCAGTCATATCCACGTTCACGCAGGATTGGACGATGGCATCGAAATATTCGGCGGTACCGCGCAAATGAAATACATCGTGCTGACCGATGTTCGCGACGATTCTTTGGATTGGACCAACGGCTGGCGCGGGCGTGCGCAATTTGTGCTGATTAAACAAGCATCGGATTCAGGCGATCGCGGCATCGAAGCCGACAATAATGAAGTCAGTCATGGCAGTACTCCGCGCGCGCAGCCGATCTTGTCGAATATGACCATCATCGGGCGATCCGGCAATGCAGTGCAAGGCATTCTGTTACGTCGCGGCACCGGAGCGAATATCTGGAATTCCGTCATCACCGGCGGATTCTCGTCTTGTTTGAGAATCGACGGCGCATCGACTTACACCAACGCCGGTACAATCGGCAATTTGAGCGGTGCACTGACCATAGTCAATTCATTTGCGCATTGCACCGGCAATTTCTCAAATGGCGATGGTTCAACGTTTACTGTGGCCGATTGGTTCTCATCGCAATCCGGAAACAGAGCGGAAAATCCGTCGTTGAATGGCTATCTGCCGATAACCGGGTCACCGCTGATTACGGGGGGAGCCGCAGTTAACGACGCATTCTTTACCGTGGTCGATTATGTGGGCGCATTCAAGGATGCAAACGACGATTGGACTCGGGAATGGACTTTCCCGTTTAACTAAGGAAATGCTGATTTATTCTGAATTCGTCATTCCGGCGAAGGCCGGAATCCAGAAAAATCAACGAACTGGACACCGGCTTTCGCCGGTGTGACGAATAAATCAGCGTTTCCCTAAGTATTGAAATTGGCTTAACCAAAACCGCCGGATTGCTGTTTCAGCATCCCGGCGGTTTTTTATTGCGCAGATGAATGACAAACGCGGAAAACATATTTCTGGTTTGCATCAATCCGATCCGGTAAACTCTTCTTAAGAAAAGCATTTGCTCCGAGATGCCGCGAATTTAGGATACGGGGTGCGTAAAATGCAAGCCGCAATGCAAATCAACGAACAGGATGATGACCGGAACATGGCAACAAACGACGATACGGCAGGAGAAAACGATTCCAGCCAAGATCCGCAGCAAGAGATATTCTCGCTGGAAACACAGAATGTGCCGATGCAAACCGTAAAACCGAACAAAACACCGACCGGCAAATCCGCCAGTTCTTCACGCCAAACCGGCAACCAAGCAGCCGAAGTGCTCAGCTACCGCCACGGCGACAAGCGCACCAACAATCCGCACGTCGGCATGGTCGACACGCACTCCGACGGCGTGGAAGGAAAAACCGTCTGGCAATATGACCCACATATCGACCCGACGCTGCAATTCGACAGCCAGCGTTCCACCATCGAAAATCTGATCGACGAAGCGCTGGCGTCCGGCGATAAAGACCGCATGCAAGCGACGCTGGAACAATTGAAGCGCATGCAGTCGCCGTATCTGAATTGGGCGGGCAAGGCGGAGCGCACCCGTTTTGATGTCGACACCGTATCGCTGCATGTGCACGAACGTATCGACCCGGCGACGATTCTGGCTGCAGTGCAGAAAAAGCTGAAAACGGCGAAAAGCAAAGTCAGCAGTGCGGTTCAGCCGGATTTGTTCCATGCGCCGTTTGAAAACCTGCCGCTGCGGGATGCCATCGACTTTTACAAGCACGAACGCGACTGGTCGAACCGGCTCATCGCCGGGGATTCGCTGTTGGTGATGAATTCCTTGCTGCAAAAGGAAGGCATGGCCAGGCAGGTGCAGATGATCTACCTCGATCCGCCGTACGGCATCAAATACGGCTCCAATTTCCAGCCGTTCGTCAACAAGCGCGACGTCAAAGACCGCAAGGACGAAGACCTGACGCAGGAACCGGAAATGATCAAGGCATTCCGCGATACCTGGGAACTGGGCATCCATTCGTATCTGACTTATCTGCGTGACCGGTTGCTACTGGCGAAAGAACTGTTGCACGAATCCGGCAGTGTGTTTGTGCAGATTTCGGATGAGAATGTGCATCATGTGCGGGAGTTGATGGATGAAGTGTTTGGAATGGAGAATTTTGTTTCACTCATTACTTTTCGTAAAAAGACAATGCCTCTTGGTGCTACACACTTAGAAGGAATGGTTGACTATTTGGTTTGGTACGGAAAATGCAAAACCAAGCTCAAATACAGACAGCTATTTGTGCATCAAGATATTCAAGGTGATGGACATTGGAGTTGGCTTGATTTGGCGGGTAAGAGGAGAAAACTAAACGCTACAGAAAAATTGAATCACTCTATGATTCCTCAGAATGGAAGGATTGGTCGCTTGGTATCGATGGCTCCGCCGACATTCTCACCAGCAAGTGTTTTCCCAGTCTTGTTTAAAGGCCGTGACTGTTTGCCGCGAGGCAATGGTTGTTGGATAACGGGCATAGATGGTATGCAGCGGCTTATTGTCGCAAATCGTATCGAATCGGAGGGTGAAGCACTTCAATATCTTCTGTTTCTTGATGATTATCCATTAGCAAAGATAACGAATCTATGGAGCGAAACCATTGGTGCGCGAGATCGTTCTTATGTTGTGCAGACTTCCGTTAATGTTATCGAACGCTGTCTCCTGATGACCACCGACCCTGGCGATCTGGTGCTTGATCCGACCTGCGGTTCCGGCACCACCGCTTTCGTCGCCGAGAAATGGGGGCGGCGCTGGATCACGTGCGACACGTCTCGCGTCGCGGTGACATTGGCGAAGCAACGGCTGATGACCGCCAGCTACGACTATTTCGAACTCAAATACCCGCACGAAGGCTTGAGAAGCGGTTTCATCTACAAAACCGTGCCGCATGTCACGCTCAAATCCATCGCCAACAATCCCGAGATCGACGAGATTTATGCGCGTATGCATCCGGCGATTGAGAATACGCTGGCGGCGTTGAATGCCACTCTTTCGGATTCGCCGTCATTCCCGCGCAAGCGGGAATCCAGTGATTCAACAAAGGTTATGGGTGCCCGCCTTCGCGGGCATGACGATGAGGGGAATGGTGCATTGATGAAATGGCAAGTGCCGTTCGATTTCCCCGCCGATTGGCCCGAAGCGGCCAGGAAACCGTTCGATGCCTTCCACGCCGCGCGCCAGGCGATGCAAAAGCAAATGGACGCATCGATTGCCGCGCACGCGGATACGGAAATTCTGTACGACCAGCCGGCGGCATCGAAAAGCAAATTGCGCATTACCGGGCCGTTCACGGTCGAGGCGGTGCCGTTTGCCACCGTGCTGGGGTTGGACGAAGCCGAGCAACCGAAGGAAGCGGATGTCGCCGTGGCGCGCTCGGGCGCGACCTGGCGGCAGAGCCAATGGCGCGACGAATTGCTGAAAACGGGCATCCGCGGCAAAGGCGGGCAGAAAATTCAATTGCTCGATCTGGCGCCGTTGCCCGGTGCGAAATATATCCATGCCACGGGCACCGTGGCCGAGGGCGGCGACAAGGTGGCGGTGAGTTTCGGGCCGGAACATGCGGCGCTGGAACAGCGCCAGGTGGAGATCGCGATGCGCGAAGCGGGCGAATTGTTCCCGCTGCCGAAGATGCTGGTGTTCTGCGCGTTTACCTTCGACCCGGAAGCGGCCAAGGATATCGACAACATCAAAGGCATCACGGCGCTGAAAGTACAGATGAATACCGATTTGCTGACCGAAGACCTGAAGAAAGGCCGTGCCAGCAACGAATCGTTCTGGCTGATGGGTCAGCCGGACGTGATCGTCAAACAAATCAAGACCGGATGCTATCAGGTGGAAGTGCGCGGTTTCGATTATTTCGATAGCAAAACCGGCGAGCTGAAATCCGGCGGCCAAAAGAACATCGCCATGTGGGCGCTGGATACCGATTACGACAACCGCTCGCTGTTTCCGCGCCAGGTGTTTTTCCCGATGGCCGGTAGCGGCGATGGCTGGCGCAAGCTGCGCAAGGATATCCGCGCCGAACTGAACGAAGAACTGCTGGAACAATTCCACGGTACGGTGTCGCTGCCGTTCGAGGCCGGGGAGAACGAGTGCGTTGCGGTGAAAATCGTCGATGACCGCGGGATCGAGTCGCTCAAAGTCATCCGCTTGGATCAGGTTTAACCGCCCGTTATGACCGGCAAGCCCTCCTCGCTGATCATCAATTCGCCGTATCTGAAACCCGGCCGCTATTGGGATCAGGATGACAATGGCAAGCTGCTGAACATCCGGCCAGGCCGCCGCCCGGCGGCGTATGAATTGTACGATACGCGCACCAATACCCGGCGCGTGGAAAAGCTGGCGCGGGTCAACGCCATCCGCGAACGTCTCGATCAATGGCGCGATGCCGGTTGGCCCGGTGTCACCAGTGTCACGCGGCAATTGCTGGAACATTGGCATGAGCGCGGCGAATGGAGCCCCGAGGAGCAGCGCTGGATCGGCGGGCCGCGCCAGTATCCATTGTATTTCTGCCAGTTGGAAGCAATCGAAGCGCTGATCTGGTGGCTGGAAGCGCCGCAGGATTATAAGCAAGGGATCTTCCTGCCGGGTGACGGCGGGCCGTGGGAGCGCATTTGCAACAAAATGGCGACTGGTTCGGGCAAAACCTCGCTGATGGCGTTGATCATCACCTGGCAAAGCCTGAATGCCATTCACTACCCGAAGGATGAGCGCTACTCGAAAGCGGTACTGATCGTCACGCCGGGGCTGACGGTCAAAAGCCGGCTGCAGGTGCTGTATCCGGGCAATAACAAGAATGTCTACGACGAATTCCACCTGTGCCCGAACGAGGCGCTGCGACAACAGCTCAATCAGGCCGAGCTGCTGATCGAGAACTGGCACACCTTGATGCCGCTGAAAGATCAAGACCGCTCGGTGGTCAAAAAAGGCCGGGAAAGCGACGAGGCATTTACCCGGCGGGTGTTGGGCGGGCTTGCGGCGCGCAAGGATTTGATCGTGATCAACGACGAAGCGCATCACGCTTACCGTAAACCGGCGGAAATCAAAGTCAGCAAGAAAGAAGCGGAAGAGCTGGGCATCGATCTGGACGAAGCGACGCGCTGGATCGAGGGATTGGACCGCATCCATAAAACCCGGCGCATCCGCCGCTGTTTCGATTTATCGGCCACGCCGTTTGCACCGACGGGCAAAAGCAATACCGAAGCCGGGCTGTTTGACTGGATCATTTCGGATTTCGGCTTGAACGATGCCATCGAAGCGGGCCTGGTGAAAACGCCGCGCATCGTGGTGCGCGACGATGCGCTGCCGAATGCCAAGAGTTATCGCAGCAAACTGTATCATTTGTATCGAGAAGCCGAGGTGCGAGAAGATTTGAATCGTAGGGCCGATGTGACCGATCCGCTGCCGGATCTGGTGCAAAAAGCCTACGCGATTCTGGCCTACGATTGGCGCGAGACGGCGCAAGCGTGGGCGGATAGCGGACATACCATTCCGCCGGTGCTGTTGACCGTTTGCAATCGCACCGAAACGGCAGCGCGCATTGAACGATTCTTTAACAGCGGCGATTGTTTGATCAAGGGCACGCAAGCGCCGGAGAAAACGCTGCGAGTGGATTCGCGCGTGCTGGAAAAAGCCGAGCGTGGCGAATCGGTAACCAAGGATGCCGACTACGAGGCGCGATTGACCGCGATTATCGAAGCGTCCGGCTTGCCGTCCGATAAGGTGCGGGATTTGCTGGCATTGAAGCAGCAGGAACAATTGCGCGCCTTGGTGGATACCGTCGGCAAGCGCGGGCAGCCGGGGCAGCAGTTGCAGAATGTCATTTCGGTCGCCATGTTGTCGGAAGGCTGGGATGCCGCCAATGTCACGCATATCATGGGATTGCGCGCCTTTACCAGCCAGTTGCTGTGCGAACAGGTGATCGGGCGCGGTTTGCGGCGCATAGCGCACGATATGGATGAACAAGGGTTGCTGCTGCCGGAGTACGTCAATATTTTCGGGGTGCCGCTGTCGATATTTCAGGACATTGGCGAGGAGGGAACAAAAGTTCCTACACCCAAGCCCAGTGTCCGTGTCGACGTGGAGCCAAACCGCAATCACTTGGAGATTCGCTGGCCCAATATTCAACGTATTGATCATGTGCTGAAACAGGAATTGATGCTGGATTGGGAGAAAGCCGAATCATTGACGCTGGACCCAATGCAGACACCGCTGAATGCCGAAGTGGCACCATCGCTGACCGGATTCGCGAATCTGGCGATGGTATCCGAGATTGATCTGGAAAAAGCGGTAGAAGATTTCCGTTTGCAAAACCTGATTTTCCGCGCAGCCAGAAAATTGTATCTGCAAAGCGCGGATAGCTTCGGCGGCGACAAAGCCTTTCTGGCCGTTCAATTGATCCGCATCGTCGAACAATTCCTCAACAGCGACAAATTGCACATTCCCAGCCTGTGGCACCAAGACCCAATTCGTAAACAGATTTTGTTTGCATTGAATATCGATACCGTGATTGGGCATGTGAACCGGTTTGTTCGTTTGCAAAATACCGAGAAACTCGAAGCCGTTTTTGACGAATTGAATGCGATCGGCTCCACCGCGCGCATGCGCTCGTGGCTGACTACCAAACCGTGCCAAGCGACGGTGCGGTCGCAGATCAGCCATGTGGTGTACGACAGCACGTGGGAGAAAGCAGTAGCGGATTTGTGCGAGAAAGTGCCGCAAGTGGTGGCGTGGGCCAAGAACGATCATTTGGATTTTGTCATCCGCTATTTGTGGCGCGGTTCTTCGCGCAATTTCGTGCCGGATTATCTGATCCGCTTAAATAACGGCAAAACGCTGGTGCTGGAAGTGAAAGGCGTCGACGACGAACGCAACCGGATCAAACGCGCGGCGATGGCGGTTTGGATCAAAACCGTCAACGAACAAGGCGGTTTCGGACAGTGGTGCTTTGACGTGGTGTTTGAACCGGCAAGAACGCGGGATGTGATTCTGAAACACGCGGAAGGCGGTTGTTAGGGAGACGCCGATTAATTCGGCGAACGAGATGAAGCATGAGGCACACGGAATGGAAGGATGAAGTCATTAATGTCGAAATCATTTATGATCTCCTCAAATGCATCGTCTTCGTTCATGGTAACGGTATATTGGAAACAAAGAATCATCTAACCGGCCTCCATCGCAGGCTGCGATGGGGTAAAAAGCAAGGTGCAAATATTGTTTTTTACACAAGGCGATCACGCACGGTAATCGTTTCGAATCTGCCGAACAAGCTTGTTCTTTTGGCATGTAATTCGAGTTAGGGGGTATCACAGCCCAATTTCCTTAAGCTCCCGCCGCGCCACCCGATACTCCGGGAAAACACTTTCCACTACCTTCCAAAACGCCTGGGAATGATTCATTTCAATCAAATGCGCCAATTCGTGCGCGACGACGTAATCGATCAAATGCAGCGGCAGTTGAATCAAGCGCCAGTTAAGGCTGATGAGGCCACGGCTGTTGCAACTGCCCCAGCGGGTTTTGGCGCGGGATAGGCGAAATGGCGGGGCGGGTATGCTTAGGGCTTGGGCGTGTTTGTCGATGCGTTGCTTGAAGCAGGCGATTGCTTGCTGGCTGTACCAGGTCATGACGAATTTTTCGATTTGGCGGGGGGTGAGTTGTGCGATGGGGTGTTCCACTTGGTGGTCAATAAATCGTCGCGTCATTTCGATTTCGCCCGATGGCTTCAATGCCATACGCCACGGCTTGCCGAGTAGCGGGTAGGTCGCGTCATGTGTCCAGGATATGGCAAGGCTTTTTTTGTTTTGCCATTGATCCAGTTTTTGTGTGATCCAATCGGCTTTTTTCTGCAGGATGGCGTCGATATGGGGGAGCGGGGTTTGCGGCGGGGCGCTGATGCGCAGGCCCTGATGATCGATTGTTAAACCGATCGATTGGCGCTTGCAGTGCTTGAGGGTATAAGCGATTTCCCGGCCATTGAGAGAAACGGTGGCTTGCACGGGCGTTGCTAATTTCTTTGCTGGCCGATGCGCTGCATTTCTTCCTCGATCCAGGCTTCCACTTGCGCATTCAATTCACCGGCTTCCATGCCGGTGGGGTCTATCGGCTTGCCGATGCTGACGGTGATGGTGCCGGCATGTTTAACGAACGAATTTTTTCCCCAGAATTCCCCGGCGTTATGCGCGACCGGCACCACCGGCACATTGGTATGCGTTGCCAGCCAAGCGCCGCCGATGCGGTATTTGCCGCGCTGTCCCGGCGGGATGCGCGTTCCTTCGGGGAAGATGACAATCCAGAACCCTTGTTTCATCCGATCCTTGCCTTGTTCGACGATTTGCTCGAGTGCTTTTTTCTTGGCGCTGCGGTCGATAGCGATCGGGCTGGTCATCGCCAAGCCCCAACCGAAAAAAGGGATGCGCAGCAGTTCTTTTTTCAGCACCCACACCTGCGGCGGGAAAATTTCCTGGAAGGCCAGTGTTTCCCAGGCCGATTGATGTTTGGAAAGCACGATGCTCGGCGTTTTCGGGATATTTTCCGCGCCGACGATTTGGTAGCGCAGGCCGCATAGGTTGCGCAGCAGGAACAGCATGCCGCGTGTCCAGGTGGATGTGACGCGATAGCGGTTGTGCGGCGACAGCGGGAAACAAGCCAATGTAAACAGTGCATACGGCGGCGTAACGATGATTTGCAACAACATATACAGCGTGGAGCGCAAAAATGCTTGCATCACTCGCCCCCGACCAAAGCATCCGCGACTGCGGACAGATCCGCAAAAATCTGCGTATCCGCAGGCAGTTCTTTGCTTTTTTGCGTGATCTTTCCATTGCCGGTCAGAACCAGCAACGGCATCGCGCCAACGGCAGCAGCGGCTTGCAGATCTTTCAAGGAGTCGCCGACAGTTGGCACATTGGTCAAATTGACGCCGTAGCGCTGCATGATTTCATCGAAAAGGCCGGTCCCGGGTTTGCGGCAAGCGCATTGATCCGCTTGCGTATGCGGACAGAAAAAAATCGCATCGATGCGCCCGCCTGCATGATTAACCGCTTTGTACATTTTGTCGTTGATGGCGTTGTAAGTTGCCATGTCGAGCAAGCCGCGCCCGATGCCCGATTGATTGGTCGCAACCACGACGCGATAACCGGCGTGCGTCAATCGGGCGATGGCGTCCAGACTGCCGGGGATGGCGATCCATTCGTCCGGCGTTTTGACGAAAGTATCGCTGCTCTGATTGATGACACCGGCTTGATCGAGAATGATGAGCTTCATGCTAAGACGCGAGCTTGGAAAGATCGGCGATCCGATTCATCGTCCGATGCAGTTGCTTCAGCAACGCAAGGCGGTTGTTGCGCAATTTTTCATCGTCGACGTTGACCATCACGCCATCGAAAAAAGTATCGACCGGCGCTTTCAGCGCGGCGAGCTTTTGCAGCGAGGCAGTATAATCGCCCACAGCAAAGGCTTTTTCCGTGCCCGGCAATATGTCCGTCAGCGCCTGATAAAGCGCCTGCTCGGCAGGCTCTTGCAGCAAGCCGGTATTCACTTCGGCGCTGATGCTTCCTTCCACTTTTTTAAGGATATTGCCGACTCGTTTGTTGGCTGCCGCGAGACTGGCTGCTTCCGGCAAAGCCGCAAAAGCACGCACGGCGGCGAGGCGTTTGGGAATATCGCTTAATTGCTGCGGGTTTAAGCTGAGGACTGCGTCGACTTCCTGAGCGGTATAGCCTTGTTCGCGTAAATTGCCCGCGAGGCGCTCGTAAATGAAAGTTTCTAATTCTAAACTTGATTCCTTGCTAGCAGCATGATCATCGTATTTAGGCTTGCTATTAGAGCCAGGAGCAGCAAGAAGACTTATATTGTTAATTTGAAGGGTAGCGTTATCAATCAAATCCTTTAAATTAAGTTTCAAATCTTTTTCAATCAAAATTCGGATGACGCCCAAGGCATGACGCCGTAATGCAAACGGATCTTTGTCACCGGTCGGAATTTCTCCAATACTGAACATATTGATCAAGGTTTCCAGCTTATCCGCCAGCGCCAAGCAAACACCAACTGGGTTACGTGGCAATTGATCACCGGAAAAACGCGGCTTGTAATGATCTTCGATGGCAAAGGCGATGTCGTCGCTTAAACCTTCATGTTGCGCATAATAGCGCCCCATAATGCCTTGCAGTTCCGGGAATTCTCCGACCATGTCGGTCAGTAAATCGGTTTTGGCCAAAGTGGCGGCTTCGTTAGCTTGGCTAGTTAGTTCAGCGCCACCCAGTTGGTGTGCGATATTTTGTGCAATCGCACGGACATAATGCATGCGTTCCCCTTGTGTGCCGAGCTTATTGTGATACACCACTTTATCCAATTCCCGTACGCGCGATGCCAGCGTTTTTTTGCGATCCTGATCGAAGAAAAACTTGGCGTCGGCCAGCCGCGAACGCACGACGCGTTCGTTACCGGTAATCACTTGCGCGGGGTCGGTGGGGCGGATGTTGGAGACCAGCAGGAATTTGTTGGCGAGTTTTCCTTGGGCATCAAGCAGCGGAAAGTATTTCTGGTTCGCTTTCATGGTC